>VXPI01000355.1 GCA_009839585.1 Gammaproteobacteria bacterium | reverse complement strand
ACAAATTTTGCGATTTTCGGATTTTTCCCGGCTGCCTTGAGCGCCAGTGGATGCTCTGTAGACACACAGATAAAGGTTATACCCATGATGGTGTCGGGACGAGTGGTATATACCATAAGTGGCTCCTCACCCGGCATTTCGAAACCAAATTCAATGCCTTCTGAACGGCCAATCCAGTTTTGCTGCATGATACGGACCGCATTCGGCCAGCCTTCAAGATTGTCAATTTCTTCCAGCAATTCTTCGGCATAGTCCGTAATCCGGATAAACCACTGTGGCATTTCACGGCGTTCAATCAATGCGCCGGAGCGCCAGCCACGACCGTTCTCTACTTGCTCATTGGCGAGGACGGTGTTCTCCACCGGATCCCAGTTAACTGTACCCATTTTCTTGTAGGCGAGTCCCTTGTCGATCAATCGGGTGAAAAACCACTGCTCCCAGCGGTAGTACTCTGGTGTACAGGTTGCAAATTCACGATTCCAGTCGTAAGCAAACCCCATCCGCTTCAGTTGTTGCTTCATGTAGGCAATATTGGCATAGGTCCATTTTGCCGGAGGCTCATTGTTGGCTATAGCCGCATTTTCAGCAGGGAGTCCGAATGCGTCCCAGCCCATGGGTTGCAGCACGTTCTTGCCCAGCATGCGCTGATAACGACTGATCGCATCACCGATCGTATAGTTGCGGACATGCCCCATGTGCAACTGTCCAGAAGGATAGGGCAGCATGGACAGGCAATAGTATTTTTCCTTGTCGAGATCTTCGGTGACCGCAAAACATTGCTCATCCTCCCAGTATTTCTGGACCTGAGCTTCGACATTTTCGGGGTTGTATTCTTGAGACATTTTCCTGGCGAAATTGGGATAGGGCGATTGTAGTTTTTTTTGTGGCAATTTTCTCGTGTGTGGCAAACTCCACCCTGTATTTTCTTGATTGAGTACTCCCTCGCCTGTATATTCATATTCCCATTTTACATTTCTGGACTGAAACCGCATGGCCGGATTGATACCTAGGGAGTTTATTGATGATCTGATGCAAAGGACCGACATTGTCGATGTCATCGACAGCATGGTTCCCTTGCAGAAAAAAGGTCAGGAATACATGGCTTGTTGTCCTTTCCATGACGAAAAAACCCCATCTTTTACAGTGAGTCCCCAGAAACAGTTTTTTTACTGTTTTGGTTGCGGTGAAAGCGGCTCAGCCATTGACTTTTTGATGAAATATCAAAATCTGGGTTTCATCGAAGCTATCGAAGATCTATCCAGCAGGGCCGGACTCGAAATACCACATTCAGCTACAGCTAGTGAGTTTACGACATCACATGGCCATGCCAATAGGCTACTGGAAATTGTAGACAAGGCAAATCTATGGTTTCAGGAGCAGCTCAAGGTTAATCCGGACCGCAAGACAGCAATCAGCTATCTTAGATCGCGCGGGCTCACTGCCAGGATAATTCTCGAGTTTGGCATAGGCTATGCCCCGGACAGCTGGAATGGCTTGTTCAATGAATTGGGGAAAACCCCCACCAATGTTGAATCACTCGTTACGGCTGGCCTCATCAGTCACAAACAGGATGTACAGGGCCGGGATAGACATTATGATCGATTCCGGGGGCGGATTATGTTCCCGATTGAAGACAGTCGTGGGCGTATTGTCGGTTTTGGTGCCCGGGATTTAACAGACAAAGGCCCCAAATACCTCAATTCGCCCGAAACCCCACTCTTCCACAAGGGTCGAGAGCTCTATGGCTTGCACCGTGCAAGGCGTGCAATCGGCAAACAGAATCGCAGCATCGTGGTCGAAGGGTATATGGATGTGGTCTCTCTGGTTCAGTTCGGTATCGAAAATGCGGTGGCCGCACTCGGCACTGCAACCACTCCCTATCACGTACAACGCCTGTTCAGGCTCGCACCTGATATCGTGTTTTGTTTTGACGGGGATCAGGCTGGAAGAAATGCGGCATGGAAAGCGCTCACGACCGCTCTGCCAGAAATGAGAGACGGCCGACAAGCGAGCTTCCTGTTTCTGGATGAAGGCGAGGACCCTGACACGACGGTCAGATCCACCGGCGCCGAAGGCTTTTTGAGGAAGGTTGACTCGGCACTGCCCCTGACTGACTTCCTGTTTGATAGTCTAATGGCAAATATTGATCTTCAAAGGATGGACGGTCGTGCAAAGTTGGCCAGTATGGCCAAGCCGCTACTGATGAATATTCCGGGCACTACACTGAGATCCATAATGTTCGACCGCCTATCGACGCATTGCGGGATAACTGTGAAACCTGATGAGCCAGATCAATCGTCGATCTCCCAGAATCCGACCGCCGGCACAAAACAGCGCCATGAGCGAAATATTGATAGGCAACTCCCTCTGGTTGCACAAGCCATCAGCCTGCTGCTTCAGCACCCAGATCTCGCCAGCAATGGACCTAATTTCAGCGCTCTTGATGAATTGCAGGCGGATGGACTTGATGTCCTTGTGGACTTGCTGGATGCATGTTGTGGCGATCCGGATGTGACCACCGCCCGACTGCTGGAGCGTTTCCGTGATGCACCGTATCATTCGTATCTGGAACATTTGGCACTTCGTGATCACCATGTTCAAGACGATGTGCTGATTGAGCATTTTGGAGAAATTATCCGAAAGTTGCTTGCGCGATTGAGGAAGCAGCGACACGATGAACTAATCGAAAAATCCTCCCAACGCCCCCTTGAACAACATGAAAAAGAGGAATTGCTGTCCCTTCAGCAAGAGCGGGTCCACCAGTGAATGCAATCCGAAGAATGTAGCGATAGCGGGGTTTTTCGGGTTTTTTAATTTCTATCACGGCCATTTCTTCGGTATTGATTGGTTTTTTGGTTAAACCGGGCAATTGAAATTTGCCCTTGCCGACACGATATATATAGATGGCTACAGCCTTGCTAGCGTTAAATGGGCAGATTCCGCCATCAGGTTTTGGCCAAGATGCGTTACAATTCGCGCCCTTGTTTATTTTGGGCTGATAGCCCTGTAACAACTCACTCTAACTCCAAATCGAGTACCCCAAGATGAGTAATCAGCAAACAACCAAGGAATCCGATATCGAAACCGGGCCAGAAGAAATCGAACTGGACGAGATTGACGGAGAGGGTGTTGAAGGCCCTCAAGATTTGGAGGTAGAGGATCTTGATTCTGATAATGCCGAAGAAAAGCAGGCCGAGGATATCAAGCCCAAAACTCAGTCAAAACTTCAGAAACTGGTTCTAAAGGGTCGTTCACAAGGATTCCTGACCTACACCGAAATCCAGGACCACCTTCCTGAAAATATGCATGACACCGACCAGTTTGAGGTCGTTGTCAATATGATCAAGGACATGCATATTGAACTGGTAGATAAAGCACCTGATACCTCGGAAACCCTGACTCTCAAACGGGACAACACCGAAGACCAGGAAGTCATGGAAGAGGTCAGTGCTGCCCTCAAAACTGCGGTTGAAAGCGAATTCGGGCGCACCACTGACCCAGTCCGAATGTACATGCGGGAAATGGGCGTAGTGGAGTTGCTCGACCGGGAGAAAGAGATTGAACTTGCAAAACGCATTGAAGCAGGCAACCGGATTAGTATCGCATCCATGGCCATTACGCCGGTCGTACTTCGCAAATTGGTGGGTTACATCAATGCTATCCAGAAAAGGGAAATGAAGCTAACTGATTTGGTGGTTGGTTTCCACGACTGGGAGTCATACAAGGATGAAACCGTGGCAATTCCCGGAGAACCGGGGCAAAACGCCTCCGAACAGGAAATGGCAACCGGCCCCGACCCCCAGGAAGCGAAAAGGCGTTTCAATAAAATCAAACGCTCGCTTAAGTCCATGGAAGATGCGATCGAAAAGCATGGCATGTCGAGCAAGCGGGTATTGAATATCCGTAAACGACTGGGTGACGAGCTGATTTTAATCCGGTTTGTACCGGCAAGACTGGAAGAGATGGCTGGATCTCTCAAGGCTTGCATGGAAGAGCTGAAAACCTGTGAACGCGGCATAAAGAAGTATTGTGTTAATTATGGGAATGTATCGAGCGCGTTGTTTCTTGAGAAATTCAAGGATCGGGAAACGGATCTTGAATGGTTCGATGAATTCATTGAGGAGTATGGCAAGGAATACCCACGGCTTGCCCGCTACCGTGAAAAAATTCATGAATTGATTTACCGAATCCTGAAGGTTGAGAACACGGCTGGTCTTGACTTGCAGGAATTACGGAAATTGTTTGACGACTTCTCGCTCGGCGAAGTAAAGGCACGCAGAGCAAAAAAGGAAATGGTCGAAGCCAACTTGCGCCTGGTTATTTCGATCGCGAAAAAGTACACCAACCGCGGCTTGCAGTTTCTCGATCTTATTCAGGAAGGCAATATTGGCTTAATGAAGGCAGTTGACAAGTTTGAATATCGTCGGGGTTATAAATTCTCGACTTATGCTACCTGGTGGATTCGTCAGGCAATCACGCGTTCTATTGCGGATCAA
Organism: Gammaproteobacteria bacterium; assembly: GCA_009839585.1. Lineage (GTDB taxonomy): Bacteria > Pseudomonadota > Gammaproteobacteria > Arenicellales > Poriferihabitantaceae > Poriferihabitans. The sequence goes on along the minus strand of VXPI01000355.1, from coordinate 732 downwards.
GCCAGAACCATACGCATACCTGTACACATGATTGAAACGATCAACAAGCTGAACCGGGTTTCGCGTCAGATTCTGCAGGAAAAGGGACGCGAACCGCTGCCAGAAGAACTCGCTGATCGTATGGAGCTTACCGTAGACAAGGTGCGCAAGGTGCTGAAGATTGCAAAAGAACCGATTTCAATGGAGCAGCCTATGGGTGACGATGAAGATTCGCATCTTGGCGATTTCATTGAAGATCAAAAGGCCCATGCACCATTCGACAATGCAACCTCATCGGGACTGAAAGAAGCCACGGATGGAATCCTTGATCAGCTTACTGAGCGAGAGGCTAAGGTTTTGCAAATGCGCTTTGGGATTGGCATGAATACCGACCACACACTAGAAGAGGTCGGTAAGCAGTTTGATGTCACTCGGGAACGAATCCGTCAGATTGAGGCCAAGGCATTGAGGAAGCTTCGCCATCCCAGTCGATCTGAGCAACTAAAGAGTTTTCTGGACAGTATTTGATATTCGCTTACGAAGATCGTACCGGTTCCCATCGACCCAGTCTGCCTGATCTGATATATATTCATTAGGCCAACTGTTATATTTGCGGGCCTGTAGCTCAGTTGGTTAGAGCAGTGGACTCATAATCCATTGGTCGCAGGTTCAAGTCCTGCCGGGCCCACCAGTATTTTTCCCTGTCGTTGATTATTTGAGACATCATTTTCGAAAACAGCAAACTCGATGTGT
>VXPI01000165.1 GCA_009839585.1 Gammaproteobacteria bacterium | reverse complement strand
TATCTCCTCAACAAGTACAGCCAGGCCAAGGAGAAATGGCTTGAGACCGACTCTCCACAAGATAAGTCCCGATACAAGTCACTTCATCGACAAACTGTCATCATCAATGTCTTTCAGATGATTGCACTGCTATTGATCGCAGTTGCAAATGGGCTTTTCTATCCAGTTATCTCCCCATAGAGCATGTCCATGGCAACTCGAGTCCGGCGCAAGAATCGTCGAAGGGGTCCGGATTCATCAAGCAGTTTTGACACAACGGTGCCCTCCCCTTGCCTTTCCGTATGCATCTTTGATGGTCGTCCATACTGCAAGGGATGCTATCGCAATGCCGATGAGATTCGTGACTGGATGATCATGACCAGAGAACAGAAACTGCACGTACTTGAACAACTCGACACTAGACGCAAGCAGGACATCGCCCGCAATCTGCCTTGATTCATGAGCTATATGGCCTGCAGTTGTTGAACCGGTTATGGTACTGCAATCCCATTACTGATAGCCAAGACCGGATTGGGTATCTCCCATGATCATCTCGATTACCTTGGCAAGTGCTTCCTGATGGGTACTGCCATTTAATTTTTCCATTCGATACAGGTCAATCTGTCGATCAGCACAGGTGCCTTCACGAATAATCGTTGTGCAACGATACAACTCTTCAACACAATTGAGGGCATGGGCATCGTCGATCAATTGATCGAGCAGTGCCTTGGTAAAATCATCAATGTCAATACGCTCGCTCTCATTGTTTTGATCACCGAAGAATGAGAACACGCCATAGCGCTGGGCAATCCAGCGGTTTTCCATGATGATTTCAGTCATTGGCTCAGGCAGGAGTTCGCCTTTTTGTTCCTTACGCATCAACCAGCGAATCAGGCAGGCGTAAAGGGCGACGATGGACATCGCATCTTTAATTCGGGTACAAACATCACAGATGCGCAATTCGATTGTTGGAAAACTGTGAGAGGGCCGTATATCCCACCATAATTCGCTACCGTCCGTGATAAAGTTCATAGCCCGGTAGGCCTGTAGCAATTCATCATAGTCAGCATGGGAATGTAACGGACCGGGTATGCCAGTTCGTGGCAGGCCCCCAACCAGTGTCAATCGATACGACTTGAACCCGGTTTCGTTACCGGCCGCAAACGGGGATGAGGTTGATAGCGCATGGAGTAACGGAAGGTAGCGGCGCAGGGCGGTCATTACCCTAACCCGGATATCACGATCTCCAAAACCAGCATGGATATGCATTCCGCTGATAAAGAAACGCCGGACGCTAGCTTGATATATTTCTGTAAAACGTTCATAACGTTCCATCGGAGTGGTGATTTGTGATTGCCATGACCCGGTAGGATGAGTGGAAGCGGCCATAATCGTCGCTCCGTACCTGTCGGCAAGTTCGATCAGTGTATTCCGGCTCTCAACGAGGAACTGGTGAACTTCATTCGTTGAATTGCAAACGTGGCTATTGCTTTCAATCTGAGATCGAAACAACTCGTGAACATACTTGTGCGGTCCCTCGACATTCTTGCAGTCATCGAAAAACCCGGGATCGGGGTCGCTGACCAGATCGTAAGTCTCGGAATCAACCAGAAAGAGTTCCTCCTCAACTCCGAGGGTGATCGGAAATTCGTCCCGGGTCGTCTTGATATTCATTTTGTCTTTATTCCCAAATAAGATAAATCAGGGAGTTACATGCCAAAGTAGCTGTGTCAAGGCTACGGGGTAATCATCAAACTGACAAGCCATTTTCAAGGATGGTTGGTTCTTGTTCGTCTCTTGCTAATTTCACAATGAACAAGTTCGTTCTGGAAGTGCGGTTTTCGCCGTGAGTCAACCAGACTGAGGTGGATGAGAACAAGCGCACGGAGCCAGATAAACCATCCTTGTCCAAAATTCCCTGAATCCAGTTTGAAGTGTACCACTTCCACCGTCAAGAGGGTATAGACATTCGGGAAAGCCAGATTGGCAATGTTAACAATCAGGAGCTCGTTGCCATTCATTTCGGCAATAATGATTGCAGTGTCAGCAGGTCTGAATCACAGGGGGGATAACAGGACAACCCAATCCGTCCATCCGGCCGAAGGCAGGAGTCTAGTGGCTGTCGAGAGACTGGTAATTCTTGATACTTTATTGCATTGGAGCCATCAAGATGATCCTTCCGAGCGCTTGCATAGGCCAATCACTCGAGAACCGACTTGATGCGGCAATCGCCCATCTATGAATAACAGTCCTAGACCGATGACTGCAGCACCGATCAGTTCCTGGATAAACAGTGGTTCCTTGAGAAACAGATTCCCCAGCATTAACGCAGAAACTGGAATTAACAGGGTAACCAGCATTACATTCGAGCCTCCTGCAGATGCAAGAAGCCGGAAAAAAACAAGATATGCGATGGCTGTTCCAAATACGGCAAGGCTGACAAGTGCAAGCCAAGTCTGCATGCCTGGAAGAGCCAGCTCCCAGGGTTGTTCCAGAAAGCAAACCGCAACCAACATAATTGCCGTGGATGACAACAGCTGACAGGTCGCATTGAGTAGCGGAGGATGTCCCATCAAGTATCTATGCCCCCAAAGCGCAGCGAACGCATAACTGAATGCTCCAGCCATGCACAATCCGATACCCACTATGCGCATACTTCCATGAGCCAGGTCCGGTAGGGCAATCTGGATTACTCCAAGCACCCCAAGCAAAACTCCAATCACGCGATACATAGTCAAACGTTCCTCCTTGAAGTACGCCATTACCAATGCCGTGAACAAGGGTGTCATGGCATTGATGATGGAGGCCAAGCCAACACTGACCATGGTCTGCCCGGTATTCAATAAACTGAAGGGGAGTACGTTGTTCAGTATCCCCATGATCAGAAATGGTGTCCATGCCGATAGTCCATTTGGTAGCGAATACCCAAGATAGATAATCAAGGGCAGAAGAATCAGCGCGGCTAATCCGACCCGGATCAGGACAATCGTCAAAGGAGGCAATTCGATCACAGCAACTCCAACGAAAAAGAAGGCACTGCCCCACAGGACAGAAAGCAATACTAGTAATCCCCACTCAGTGAGATTCATTGATTTGGGCTGTTGTGGGGACAATGCGGTTTTTTTGAGAACTCAACACAAGTCAGGACCCACCGATCTACAAACGGATCCTACGTGTAGTTTACGCCATGTTGGCTGATCAAATGGTCACAATAGGGCAAAGCCCGTGTCATTGAAGTCAGATTGGCTTTGCACGGCCTTCCTGCCGCAAAAAAAAGCCCGACCTCCTCACTACAAGGAGATCGGGCATAATGGGGGAGGTTATACGGTTTTGGTGAACTCCGGATAGGCTTCCATGCCACAGTCTGCCAGATCCATGCCGTCGTATTCCTGCTCCTCGGAGACACGAATTCCAACGGTGACCTGAAGAATTTTCCAGGCAATAAAGCTGACCGCTCCAACCCATACGATTATGGTCAGGGCACCAGCGATTTGGCCGACAAAGGTTGCACCGCTGTTGGTCAATGGAACCAGCAAAAGACCCAGGATTCCGCAGGTACCATGCACTGATATTGCACCTAGTGGATCATCAATCCTGAGCTTGTCGAGTGCCATGATGCTAAACACGGTCAAGACGCCGCCTGCCGCACCAAAAACAACAGCCAGGATCGGGGTTGGAGCGAGTGGTTCAGCGGTAATGGCTACCAGACCGCCCAAGGCACCGCCCAGCATCATCGTCAAATCCGCCTTTTTGAACATCAATTGAGCGGTGACAAGTGCTGCGAGGGCACCACCAGCCGCTGCGGCATTGGTGTTCAGGAAAACCATGGCCACCGCATGGGCATTCGCGATATCGCCGAGCTTGAGAACTGACCCTCCATTGAATCCGAACCAGCCCATCCAGAGAATTAGTGTACCCAGGGTTGCAAGAGGCATATTTGCTCCGGGTATTGCATTGACTCGACCGTCTTTGCTGTATTTTCCCTTACGAGGTCCCAACAGGATAACTCCAACCAGTGCTGCGACTGCTCCTGCGAGATGCACAATACCCGAACCTGCAAAATCGCTGAATCCAAGATCGCCCAGGTTGTAAAGTCCGAAAACACTTGCACCGCCCCAAGTCCAGCTTCCCTCCATCGGGTAGATGAAAGCAGTCATTACGACGGCAAAGGCTAGAAATGCCCAGAGTTTCATCCTCTCAGCAACAGCCCCGGAAACGATCGACATTGCCGTAGCCACAAACACCACCTGAAAAAAGAAGTCTGAAGCACCGGAGTATATTGATCCTCCCTCTATGCCATCTTCTCTGGCCTGGAAATCGCTCAATACCGAGCCGACATCAATGTTGCCCATGCCGTTCAAGAACCAGCCTCCGCCGTACATCAGTTGGTAGCCACAAACCAGATAAGCGGTACATGCAATCGCATAGAGCGCCACGTTCTTGGAAAGGATTTCTGCAGTGTTCTTGGACCGGACCATTCCTGCTTCCAGCATGGAAAAGCCGGCAGCCATCCACATGACCAGGGCGCCGCATATGAGGAAGTAGAATGTATCCAGTGCATACTGGAGGTGAAAGATACCATCCATTAAATTAATGTCAGCCATTTGTATATCTCTTTTGAATTTTTACTTGGAATGGAGGGTGTCTGCTAGATAGCAGCTACATCCATTTCTCCAGTTCGGATTCGAACCACTTTTTCGATTTCATAAACAAAAATCTTGCCATCACCGACCTTGCCGGTATTTGCGATTGAGGCGATCGTATCGACAACCCGATCAGTCATTTCACTGTCGACGGCAATCTCGAGTTTTGTTTTTGGCAAGAAATCGACAACATATTCCGCACCGCGGTACAGTTCGGTGTGGCCTTGCTGTCGGCCGGCTCCTCTCACTTCAGTAACCGTCATGCCACTGACGCCGACTTCTGAGAGTGCGTTCCTGATTTCATCGAGCATAAATGGCTTGATAATCGCAACCACTAGTTTCATCGTATATTCCTGGTCTCGTAATAATTACTCATGGAATGCTTCAATTCGGACAATCTGACAAGGCGGTCATTTCGTGGCTGTACTGCAACATTCCTGCATGACCGTAAATCTATAAGCAATGTTAGTTGAATAACAGTAAAAATATTTTATTGTTATTATTGCAAATTTATATTGCGCTGCAACATAAACTGGCCCTGAACCTCTGCATGAAGCCTCACAATCGGGTACAGGTGCCTGCCCAATAGGCAGAGATTATTGCAGAGGATCTTTTCCGGATTGAGATCATGAAGAGTGAAGTCAAAG
>VXPI01000402.1 GCA_009839585.1 Gammaproteobacteria bacterium | reverse complement strand
TCCTATCTCTGACAGCACTCCGACAAAAAGAGCTTCGAGTACTTAGCAGGCTTCTTGGAGATATTCGTGCCCAGAAAAACCAGCATTTGGTTCAACATGTTCGCATGGGCGAAGTTTCCTCGTACCTTCTGTCTGTCAATCTTAGGTGGATCTCGGAGAAGGTGGGATTTGCTGCCGACCTGCCTATTTTTAGGGAAAGTGGCGAGGGGTCAAAGAGAATTGCGACTTCACCCGAGACAGTCGAAACAATTCAACGGCTTGCGCCTGATTGGCGGCGCCAACTAGAAATGGTTGTCTATTTGGCTATGCGCAGACATCATAAGTTTCCTCCCCTTTTACTGGCTGGATATCAGGGATGGGTCCATGATGACAGGCATGAAAAATGGGGAATAGATGGATTGTCGATGAACGACAGTTTAACCATCTATGGTCTTGAGCCCACAGGTTCTTATTGGGGATTGGATGATTCGGGAACGCAATTTTATGCCCTGGATGGTCAGCATCGACTGATGGCGATTTTGGGACTGCGAGATCTCATCCAAACCGGCTATCTGCATGCGCTTGACGAAAATCGCAAGCCTGTAGGAAATGAAAAAGGGCTGCATTATGATGATGTCCTCGACTACATAAGCAACCATACCGGAGAACCTCAGACAGACATACATGAGCGACTCCAGCATCTTATGGATGAGGGTATCGGGATTGAAGTCGTTCCTTCTGTACGACAAGGAGAAAACTTCAAGGAAGCCCTTGATCGTCTTCGTGAAGTGTTTGCGGATATTAATGAAAGTGCCAAAGGGTCTGTCTCCAGTGAAATTCCACTGATTGATGGAATCAATGGGTAATGCAAGCGCATCAACTCTCGTAAGCTTCTTGCAGGATATAAGAGGCTTAAGGGAGCGTTGGTGATGAACAGCCAAATAACAACCGGTTGTCAACCAAGTGCAACTCAAGAGGCTTCATTCTCAAGCCTAAACGAAATAGACCGCGTTGGCATGGCTTTCGCCAAGGAGGCACAGAATATTCAGCGCGTTTCTGATGTACAGAACTATCGTACATTTCGCATGCGTTGTCTTTCAACAACTCTTTCTATTCTTGATGCCTGCAAAGTTCCAGAACGATCAGCCGTAAGTGCCCGATTAAAACGTCTTGATAGCATTCGTCGAAAGATTGGACGGGCAACTGGCAATTTCAAGCTAGGTCGGCTTGATGATGTAATTGGAGTAAGAGTGATTTGCGAAAACCTTGGGGATGTTGGAGAACTCAGCTCACGCATCCAGGATTCACCAGAGTTCTTCCGGCTGAAGGATTATCTCGATGAGCCTGCGCCGACGGGTTATCGTGGCATTCATCATATTATGAAATTTGATCAACCGGTAACGGAAGACATATGCTTGAGCATGCGATTTGAAATACAGGTGCGAACTTATTTGCAACACCAATGGGCGATTTGGTCAGAGTCACACGGCGAGGCAACAAAAGCAGGGTTGGGATCAAGTGATGAACAGAGGAATCTGCTTTCTCTTTCCGAACGTTTTGCCGAATGGGAGAATAGCAATCCGGAAACCTCTTTGACCCAGCTTCCCAGCCATACCTGCGGAAAGACAATTACAGTATGTTGGCGAACGGAAAATGGTTCGGTTATTTTCTATCCTTTTCAGGACGATGCGGTAGGTGCTGCAGGCTGGCTGAATTTTCTCGAGACTTCCTATCCGGGAGAGAGGGAAAATGGCCTACTTCTCGTCGGCGTTGAAAGTCGAACGTCCATTGATGAATTGCTTAAGCTAACACACCCCCTATACACTGGTTCCCGAGTTGCAAATCCCGGTAGCCTTATTGAGGAGATAACAAACAGCAGTTGCTGAGCATTGACCGTAAAAATTGATATACTTTCGTTAAGCTTGGAAGAGAGTTGATACCGTAATCGCTTAATCCATGATCTCAATGCCCTGCAGTCAAGGCTGCAATGCATCGCCCATCACCAATGCCGGAATAGCTCAGTTGGTAGAGCAGCTGTTTCGTAAACAGCAGGTCGGAGGTTCAAGTCCTCTTTCCGGCACCACTTTCCCTGAAGTCCCATTCTCTCGCGATAATTGCGGTTTTTTGTTTGTTCATTCTACAAATTTACCTCAATCATGAATTCCGGATCGAATTCCGGGACTTCGTTCCTGTATCCTTTCGCATTGCAGATAACCCTTGTGCCGTTGATGTGAAGAATCCTGTGCTGGTGCATGTGTCCATACATCCAGACATCAACATTTTTTCCCATCATGTGTTCCAGGTTGCTCGCGTATGCAGCATTGATCGGATTGTCGATGCCATATTTTTTCTGTATGCACTTCCCTGACGGCGCGTGGTGCGTCACTACGACTGTTGGGCCTTCAAAATTTTCAATCAGTTTTTTCTTGAGCCAGTCAACAGTTTCTTTGTGAATCTTCAACGTATCGGAAGGATGCATGATTCTTGTGAATTTTTCGCCGGTATGAGCATCGAAATCATTCACGGCACACATTCGATAGTCATTCATGTATCTCGCCGCCTGGATCCTTGCTAAATCCCGGTAGCCGTAAATGCTGAAATCTGTCCAGAGCGTGGCGCCAAGAAACCTGACTCCCTCATACTGAATTTCTTCATTTTCGAGAAAATGCACGTTGGGTTTCGCAATTTTCTTGATCTGTTCGAGTACAGTGCTGGAATTATTGTTGTATCGCGAATGGTTGCCAGTGACGCAAATCACCGGCCTATCGTCCGGTGCGTTTTCGTTTATCCAGTTGATTTCGTTCGGGTGCTCACCGACATCGCCAGCAAAAACGACAACATCGACGCCTGCATCGACAAACTTGTACGATGGTTCAAATTCGACGTGCAAATCAGAAGTCAGTGATATCTTCATTCTTGTTCTATTCCTCCTTGTATGATTCCGCAATCCCGGTCAGGACATCCTTGTGTCCGGGATATCTTGCGGCAAGTTCGTTTAATTTGCCCCAGTTCCAGTCCGAAGTGCAACACAGCCCCTGTCTGTCCATCTGGCTACGCCAGCATGGACAGACAGGGGGTAAACCAGTGTCCAGGAGCGTTCTTTCAATCTTTCAAGTTCCTTCTTTTTGGCGGCGTCCAGTTCCTTCCGGAAAGTTTTTATGAGTTTCTGGACATTATCCGGAAATTCAACATCTGGATCTCTCGAAAATTTCAAGCCGTCCACATCCCACAAAACGTTTGAATACAGTTCATACTGTTTCCCTTTTGTGGCAAGGATGACAAGGACTTCCCGGTAAAGCGGGTCGTCCGGTTCAACCGTTTCCAGTTCGACACACTTCTTGACTGCACCATCAAGAGTATCACTGACAGAAACATCGAACTTGGTATCATGCATTCGGCCTTCCTCACATCGGTTGTTTTACGGGAAGCAGGTCATTCTTCTCTCGCCTGCCACTCACGAAATCGTAGCCAGACGTTAGCACCCCAGGCTGCCAATGGCTCTGGCGGAAGTCGCACAGGGCCGGGCTCTGACGTGAAATGCTCGGTAACGGGACTGGAAATACCACATGCGAGTTCTGCAGCACCAATTCCGGTGAGTGTGCCGCGAACAGTGCCTAGGCCGTTTTGCACACATGCGGCGAACATATTCTGTTCAATTTCACGCATCACGGCCACCGCATTCCGTGTCAGACATAGATGACCTGCCCAGGTGAACTCCTGCTTGATGCCGGCCAACTCGGGAAATCGCTGGGCAAATTTCTTCAGATGGATTCGTGTCGCACGGGCAATATCCCTGTCGTTCACTACCATGTTCGGACGAAACGAAGCACAGGTTCTGGTCAAGATACGATTTCCACCCTGAGCGGTATCAATACGACGCATGGAAGTGCCCATCGGGTCTGAGGGAGTCAATCCCCACCTCGGTCTTCCACCAAGTGTGCGAAGAGTTTGTGGATCAATTTCTGCGGTCAAGGATGCATAAAGAAATATATGCATCAAGCGATGTCTCATCAACCCGAAACTTTCAAGCTGGCCGTTCACGGCAAGAATGACGCGTTCTGCAGAAATGGTTCCTTTGGGCGTGGTCAACTTCCACAAGCTGCCGGAGCGCTCAATGATCTGGACCGGTGAGTTCTCGTAGATTTTTACCCCGTTCCTTTCAAGTCCTCTGGCAAAAGAGCGGATATATCCGGCGGGTTGCAGCATCACTGTGCCCGGAGTGTAGAGTCCCGACTGGTAGTGGCTACTGCCGATCCATTCCTGCATTTGCTTGCGATCAAGGACCTCATGTGGCTCATCCAACGAGATCAGGTTTTCAGCATAGCTAAGATTGCGTTGATGAGCCCGGTCACTGGCTGCTCCGTTGATTTTTCCCGACTTGTCGAAATAGTTGTCATCGATCCCGTATTCTTCTACAGACTCATCGGCAAAGCGGATCGCCATCCTGTTGAGGGCGATCTGCTTTCGGTCGCCCTGAAGACTTTTGCCGGAGTAGTCATCCGACGCTATATCGTGCGGCAGGTCTATCATAAAACCTGAATTCCGCCCTGCTGCACCCTCGGCAACCCGCCCTGCATCAAGCACGCTTACTTGTAGGCGGTTTTCGATTTGTAGAAGTCGGCGGGCTGCAGACAACCCCGCAAATCCCGCACCCACTACTGCAATGTCGGCAAAGCTGTCTGTCTGCAAGGACTGCGGTGGATCCTGATGGCCGAGAATTGCGCTCCAGGCCGCAGGGCCATGGTGGGTTGGCAGACGTTTCGCCTCGATGCGATTAGTCAATGGACTGGTCTTGGCTATCTGTCAAGTCAAGCCATATTGTCTTGACCTGAGTGTATTGCTCGTGAGCCAGTATCGAGTTGTCACGACCTCCAAAACCGGATTGCTTGAAGCCACCGAAAGGGGTTGTAATGTCACCTTCGCCAAAGCTGTTGACAGTGACGGTTCCGGCCTTGATTTTGCGCGCCGCACGCAACGCCTGCTTTGCATTGGATGTGAACAGAGAGGCGCATAGCCCAAAAGGGGTGTCGTTGGCAATTTGCACTGCCTGGTCCAAACTGGTGACTTCGATCACACTCAAAATCGGGCCGAAAATCTCTTCTTGTGCCAGAATGTGGTCATTGCCGGGAATCTCGACCACGGTTGCTTCCACAAAGGCATTTTCGGAGGTGCCGCCGCCATACAGAATACTATCGGTCTTGCCCAGATAGCCGGATACCTTGTCATAATGCTCCTTGGACACCAGAGGCCCGAGCCGGCTGTTTGGGTCAAGTGGATTGCCGGTTTTCCATTGCCGCATATG
>VXPI01000214.1 GCA_009839585.1 Gammaproteobacteria bacterium | reverse complement strand
CATCAATACGAAGCGGGCTGCATTCCAGATCTTGTTGCAGAAATTCCGATAACCGGCAGTTCGCTCAAGATCAAAATTTATGTCCCGGCCTGTCGAAGCCAGCGCAGCGAAGGTAAAGCGAAGGGCATCCGTGCCGAAACTCGGTATCCCATCGGGATAATCCTGTCGGGTCTGTCTGGCTATTTTCTCGGCTAGATGTGGCTGCATCATGCCGCTGGTACGTTTCTCGACCAGATCTTCAAGGTCAATGCCATCAATCAAGTCAATCGGGTCCAGAACATTGCCTTTTGACTTTGACATCTTCTGGCCATGTGCATCACGAATCAAGCCATGGATGTAGACCTCATGAAATGGTACTTTGCCAATAAAGTACGTACCCATCATGACCATCCGGGCAACCCAGAAAAAGATAATATCGAACCCGGTAACCAGCACACTGGTCGGATAGAACGTCTCCAACCGCTCGTTTTGCTCGGGCCAGCCCAGTGTTGAAAATGGCCACAATGCCGAACTGAACCAGGTATCCAGGACATCTTCATCCTGTTTGAGTTCAATATCACTGGCTATCGAGTATTTGCTGCGCACATGCTCTTCATCCAGCCCGACGTAAATATTACCCTCCTGGTCATACCACGCTGGTATCCGATGTCCCCACCAGAGCTGTCTGGATATACACCAGTCCTCGATATTCTCCAGCCATTGAAAATAGGTCCGACTCCAGTTCCCGGGGATAAACTTGATTGCGCCGCTTCTCACTACCTCTATGGAAGGTTCGGTGATTCGTGCCCGTCCGCCGGGGCGTCCGTCCGGTTGCTCGGAACGAGTCAAGTCAACAAACCACTGGTCGGTTAGAAACGGTTCGACTACTGCCCCGGAGCGATCCCCCCGCGGAATCATTGAGCGATGCTCTTCAATGCGGTCCAATAGCGAGAGTGACTGAAGGTCCTTGACGATTGCGGTTCTCGCTTCAAAGCGGTCCAGTCCGACATAGGCATCTGGCAACATGGCGCTGTCCGACTGCTCCCTGGCATCCAGATTGCCCCGAATGCTGGCGCTTTCGTTGAAGATATTGATCAGACCCGAATCCGGCTGGCTATAGATTACCGGATCCTCACGATGCCGGAGCCAGACCTGATAATCGTTGAAATCATGGGCGGCCGTGATTTTTACACAACCTGAGCCAAACTCCGGGTCGACATATTCATCCATGATAATCGGTATTCGTCGTCCGGTAAGCGGCAGCTCACAGAATTTGCCCGCAAGATGCCGGTAGCGATCGTCTTCCGGATGGACAGCGACAGCACAATCGCCAAGCATTGTCTCGGGCCGGGTGGTAGCCACTGTCATATGACCCGACATGCCAATGAGCGGGTATTTCAGGTGCCAGAGCGAACCTTTCTCCTCTTGTGACAGTACCTCAAGATCGGAAAGGGCGGTATGCAATACGGGGTCCCAATTCACAAGCCGCTTGCCGCGATAGATGATTCCCGCATCGTACAGATCAACAAACACCCGGATTACGGCCTCGGTCAACCCTTCATCCATGGTAAATCGTTCGTGTCGCCAGTCAGGCGAGGTACCCATTCTTCGAAGCTGTCTCGTAATGGTTCCGCCTGACTCTTCTTTCCATTCCCAGATTTTTTCGATGAATTTCTCACGCCCATAGTCGTGTCGGGTCTTGCCTTCCTTGTTCGCCAGTCTCTCAACCACCATCTGGGTGGCGATCCCCGCATGATCGGTGCCGGGTTGCCAGAGTGTGTTCCGACCATTCATGCGGTGGAACCGGATCAGGGCATCCATGATGGTGTCCTGGAAGGCGTGCCCCATATGCAGGCTGCCGGTGACATTTGGCGGAGGGATCATGATGCAGTAGGGTTCACCTTGCCCTGAGGGGCTAAAGAAATTATTTTCTTCCCAAAAGGCGTACCAGCGTGACTCGATATCGTGCGGGTTATAGGTTTTATCCAGATTCATGATCCATGCAATTCAAGGGGTGGGGGCTCGGGCATATTCTGAATCGTGTATATGAGTAGTGCCCTACCGATTGTTACGGTTAGTGTATCAGGTTGATCAAGCAAACCCCTAATCTGAACTTCCTGTAGAATCTACATGAAGTGCAGTCTAACTGGTCGAAACCAAAGTCTCGAATTTTATGCCTGCTCCGAGTCTTAATTCGGCACAAACTGTGATTGCTCAGTTTCAACAACAGTCTGGACCACCGACTGTTGAACCTATTGCCATAAAAATGCCGCAAATTACTTGACGGTTATTTCTGTACATCAATGTTTGTTTCGTGGATAATCTGTAAAAATCCACGAAATAAATGCGTATTTTAATGATAGAGCGTCAACTGGACCTAATGGAGCTGCTGAACCGTTCCTCGCATTTTCTGCTTGGACCACGCGGCAGTGGCAAGAGCTTCCTCATCCGGTCGAGCTGCCTGGATGCGGCGGACTATATCGACCTGCTCGATTCCAGAACGTATTTACGTCTCAAGTCTGACCCAGCGTTGTTGCATTCGTTCATTTCAAGGCCATTGGCGGTCATCGACGAAATCCAGCGGATTCCGGAACTGCTCAACGAAGTCCATCGTGCTATTGAAATCGAGGGCAAACGCTTTTTGCTCACTGGCAGCAGTGCACGGAGCCTGCACCGACAAGGAGTGAATTTGTTGGCGGGCAGGGCGTTCCGGGCGGAGATGTTTCCATTGACATGGTTAGAATTATCTCGCCACAACAATTTCGATTTGCATCGCTACCTTCGCCTAGGCGGACTTCCTTCCGCCTTCCTCGGTGAGCATGGAGAAGACTACTTATACGCTTACGTTGATACGTACCTAAAGGAAGAAATTCAGTTTGAGGGACTAGTCCGAAACCTGCCGAATTACGCAAGATTCCTGCAAAGTGTAGCGTTCAACAACTCCAAGGTGCTAAATTATGCAAAAGTCGCCAATGACGCTCAGCTCTCGCCCAATACTGTCCGGGACTATTATCAGATTCTGAACGATACGCTGGTTGGGTTTCAGGTTCCGCCCTGGCGGGGTTCACAAACGCGAAAATTCGTGCAAACCACCAAGTTTTATCTGTTTGATCCGGGCATCGTCAATGCCTTGCGTGATACCAGGTCACTTGACTCGGGCAGCGACCTGTTCGGCATGGCATTCGAGCATTTTATCGCCTGCGAACTGCGCGCCTTTCTGAGTTATAACCGGATTCGGCTACCTTTGCAATTCTGGCGCACTCGAACTGGACACGAAGTCGATTTCGTGGTCGGCGATGAAATCGCCGTCGAAGTAAAAAGTGCAAAATCGGTCAGCAGACGTGATCACAAGGGATTACTTGCCATAAATAGGGAAAGGGAATGGAAACACCTGCTGGTGGTTTCCAGAGACTCAACAAACGCCTGGTTCGATAACGGCATCCGACACGAAAACTGGGAAACCTTCCTCCGTCGGCTTTGGAACCGGGAATATGTCTAGCCGGAATTGAGAAGACTGAAAAACTGGAATCGACCCATTTTATCAGTTATGGAAAATGGTTCAGGTCCATTCGCTCAATTTATTCAAGATGTAGCTTCTGACACAGATGGGATTTAGTTCAGAGATTGTATTGTTCCTGGTCTTTGCAGCCTTTCTTGCTGGCTGGGTAGATACAGTAGCTGGCGGTGGCGGGTTAATCACTATTCCGGCCATGTTATTTGCCGGAATGCCTCCGACAGTTGCATTGGCAACCAACAAGTTACAGGGAAGTAGCGGTGTGTTGATTGCAACGATTTACTTCACTCGAAAAGGAGTGATCGATCTAAAAGAACACAAGCTTGCATTGCTTACGACATTTATTGGCTCCGTATTTGGAGGATGGCTGCTATTGCAGATTGATACGAGAGCACTTAGAGTCATTCTCCCGATTTTTCTCATGCTCATGGGACTGTACTTTCTTTTCTCGAAAAAAGTAGGTGACACCGACAGGGAAAGGAAATAAGTGTAGGAGCATTTGCAGCTTTTGTTGCTCCATTTCTAGGATTTTATGATGGCTTCTTTGGTCCTGGGACTGGGACTTTCATGACGTTAGGATTTGTTTCATCATGTGGATACAGTCTGGCCAAGGCAACTGCGAATGCAAAAATCCTGAATTTTACAAGCAGCATCTCGGCGCTGGCTTTCTTCATGATATTCGGAGAAATTTACTGGAGCGCGGGATTTGCCATGATGGGGGGACAAGTCCTAGGTTCTTATATTGGTGCCAGAATGGTCCTGAAGAAAGGTGCCGTCTTGATCCGTCCTGTAGTCGTTCTGGCATGTTTTCTGACCTCAATAAAGCTACTATATGATCAACTGACCCATGTATGAGAAAGGATTCAAAAACACCAGCCATTTCTGATTCAGCAGGAATTACTGCACAAATGGGTCAGAAGTGATTCTGCTGGGACACATGATCTCGGTTACGAAAAGATTGAAGTGGGAATTTTATGACGATAAAAAAAGGAAATTAGACCAGGCCAGCAAACGATGCCAAAATAGCAGGCACCTTCCGAATCAATTATTTCTGATGTTCCCCGCCATGCTTTCGCCATGGTAGTCTGTCCTTATAGATTCTGTAAAAATCTTCGGTTAATAAAAAAATCGGTACAGCTATTACAAGCAATAACAACACTCTTGGTTCATAAATTACTGAAAAAATCACTACCAGAAAGACGGCAGTTATGCAAAAAGCAATAATGCTTTTGTCAATGATTCTCTGTTTATTCATGATGCTCCTCCTTATTCCTTCGCCATGGGAGTTTGTCTTTGTATCCATCGTAAATTAACCAGGTCAACGAAGATATAACTATAGCCAACGATACAGCAAGCATAAGCCCCACCACAAAAATTGGTTCAATAAATGCTATCCACAAGAATCCCGAGTAGACGGTGACGATGCAGACAGCAATAATGCTTTTGTCAATGATTCTCTTTTTATTCATGATGCTCCTTTCTATTCATTCGCCATGGGAGTTTGTCCTTGAAACTATCGTAAATTAGATGGGAAAGGAGCAACAACATAAAAGCCATCGAAAGAAGCACCATCACTAATGGCTTAAAAACTATGACCAATACAAACCCCGATATGATGACGGCGATACAAACAAAAATAATAGCTATATCAATGATTTTTTGTATATTCATGGTGCTCACTTTTAGCTTTCGTCAAGATGGGGACTAATGCCTGGCCCGGGTAAACCACAATTGCTTGTCGCACATTCAATATTTCATCCATCCATAAGGTACAACCAGCCGAACAATCCCGGGCAGGAAGTAAAGCCTCTGTTATGTGT
>VXPI01000328.1 GCA_009839585.1 Gammaproteobacteria bacterium | reverse complement strand
AACCTGTCCAGAAAAAGCCAGTTTCTGGCTGATTATCTTGGAGAACAGTACATAAGGGTGTACACGACCTGCAAGCTTGAGGAATACAACACATTCAAGGCTCGCGAGATTCAGGAGTTTGCATGGTATGCCTGATTCCGGTAATTCACGTGGAATAAGCGATTCCCGTTACGACATATTGTTCGAGCCGGTTCAAATTGGCCCGGTCACGGCACGCAACCGGTTTTATCAGGTTCCGCATTGCAATGGACTGGGCCATGTGTTCCCCAAAGCCGAGGCCGCAATGCGTGGTGTCAAGGCCGAAGGCGGCTGGGGGGTCGTGTCCACTCAGGAAGTGGATATCCATCCAAGCACCGATGTCTCTCCACATATTGAAGGGCGGCTCTGGGATGAGAAGGATATGCATCGACTGGCCTTGACGGTGGATGCGGTTCATGAGCACAACTCACTCGCGGCTATTGAAATCACGCACAATGGACATGAGGCAACCAATCGACACAGTCGCCTGCCACTGATGGCTGTTGGCGAGATGATTCCGGTGACCGGTTTGGATCCCGTGCAGGCGTACAAGATGACGCGCGAAGATATCGCCAACTACCGACGCTGGCATCGACGTGCTGCCATCCGCGCAAGAGACATCGGTTTTGATATCGTCTATGTGTATGCAGCGCACAGTCTGTCCCTGTTGTCGCATTTTCTCTCGCGCAAGTTCAATAATCGAACCGATGAGTATGGCGGTTCTCTGGAAAACCGGACTCGCCTGTTGCGTGAGGTCCTTGATGATACGCGTGATGTGGTTGGTGATCGGTGCGGAATTGCTCTCAGACTCGCGGTCAGGGAGTTTCTGGGTCAGGATTCTCTAAGCGAGGATGAAGGCCGCGATGTCGTGGAGATGCTGGCCGATTTACCGGACATCTGGGATGTCAATATTTCGGACTGGATGTATGACTCAAAGTCTTCCCGCTTCGCAAACGAAGGCGATCAGGAATCGTATATTGCTTTTGTGAAACAGGTAACCGGCAAGCCGGTGGTTGGGGTTGGCCGTTTCACATCCCCCGAGACTATGGTCGATCAAGTCAGGCGTGGGGTGCTGGACATGATTGGAGCAGCCCGTCCTTCTATCGCCGATCCCTTTCTACCGGAGAAAATCCGTCAGGGCAGGCTTGAGGATATCCGCGAATGTATCGGTTGCAATATCTGTGTATCAGGCGACATGACCATGTCACCCATACGCTGTACCCAGAACCCGACTATGGGCGAGGAGTACCGAAAAAACTGGCACCCCGAACAGATTGCACCCAAAAGCTCGGAAGATTCGATTCTGGTGATTGGTGCAGGGCCTGCCGGGCTTGAAGCGGCAATGTCCCTCGGCAAGCGGGGATACCGTGTAGTGCTTGCCGAGACATCCCGACATGCGGGCGGACGGGTCGATCGGGAATCGCGTCTGCCCGGACTTTCCGAATGGAAGAGGGTGGCTGATTACCGACTGGGACAAATCCAGCGTATGGAAAATGTCGAGATGTATTTTGAGAGCAGGCTGGATAAACAACAGGTTCTTGAATTGGCCGATGAGTTGAAGTACCGGCATATTCTCTGTGCAACCGGATCAACCTGGCATGCGGGGGGTATCGGCCGCACACACCGTACCCCCATTGAAATCGATAGTAGTGTGACCCGACTGACGCCTGATCAGATTATGGACGGTCAGGATGTTTCGGGTTCCGTGTTGATTTTCGACGATGATCATTACTATATGGGTGGCGTGATTGCCGAAAAACTGGCATCAAGTGGATGCCAGGTGACCTTGGTCACGCCCGAAGCCAATGTTTCGGCCTGGACCAAAAATACCCTTGAGCAGACCTTTATCGAAAAACGCCTGCTTGACCTAGGCGTATGGCTCATGGAAAAACACGCTCTCGTCTCGCTGAAGGAACAGGAAGCCATAATCCAGCATGTGGTCAGTCAGGAACAGCGAAGCCTGCTCACTCATAACCTGATTCTGGTAACGGCGAGGCAACCAGACCATCAACTGTATTTTGACCTGATCGACGATCCCGAAGCCATGCAGGAGCGGGACGTGCGTTCCGTTACGCGAATCGGCGATTGCCTTGCACCATCCACAATTGCAGCCGCAGTATATGCGGGGCATTTGTATGCCCGGGACTTCAATGAATCGATGGATATTGATGAGGTGCCCTACCGGCGCGAATATACAGAAATCTGAGACCAGCGGGAATCTAGCTGTTTTATTTTCCCGGTCTCACAGAGCTACCATCAATCTGGACCGCTTTCGGGTGCCCGGTAGCAATTGCGGTTACCGTTGTGCTCACGAACAACTCCCCGTCCAAATCATGCTTGATGTGATTGGCATCATACTCAATGCTGGTTTCAATCCCGTCTGCGCCTGCAGCAATCGCCAGATTTTCCGCTTCCTCTCTGGCCATACTCTCTGCAATATTCACCGCCTCCTGCAAACTGGAAAAACGCATCGGCTGACCCTTGTGAAACAGGTAAAACACCCCGAACTCGGGTTGAGTCACATTAATCTGTGAAGTTTGTACTACTGCGCCCAATGCCGCACCGACCGCATTTGCGACCTCGCCATGCTCTGGCAATTCAAGACTCACCCCCAGACGCCTTGAAACATCCGGAAAATAATCCTTAGCCGGACCACCGACTGCAATCACAGAATGGTTGCGGGAGAAGCTAAGTTCAAACAGTGGTTTTCCGGACCCCTGGAATTGTGGGTTCAATATGATGTCTGCCAGGACATTGGTCAATTTACCAGTCTGGGTTTCGGACAATTTTTCCAGTTGATGCAGTCCGGCCTCAATCAGTTTCTGGCTGATCTTTTGGGTGACGGTATCAAATACCTGCTGACTGGGAGTGACGGCATCATCATCTGCCCAGTTGCCAAATCCATAAAGATGTCGCATCTGTCGAGCCCAGATTTTGGCACCAATGATGGCAGCCTCGCGATTCCAGTGCTGGCTCATGCCGAGTACGTGGGTGGCATCCGAAGGAGTGAATCCGCTGTAAACCACCAACCCCAGGCGCTCAAGGCGGGCCAGTGCCCGCAAGCGCATGCGATCAGTGCTAGCCAAGTAATCCAGTTCAACGGGTCCTTGCCCAAGTGATTCCCAAACCTCTTTCTCCGCTGGATCAAGATTGTCAATCAAAATCCTGTTCATCTGAAGCTGTAAGGCAAACTTGTTGTTGCGGGGAGTCGGCCCAGTACGATACTGGGAATACAGTTTGTCGAGGACCTGGGGATATTGATAGGCTAACAGGCTGATCGGCACAATCCGTCGCTCGGAAATTTCCATGCCGGCCTTGAATCGCAACTCGCTGTCACCCCCGAGTCCAATCGAAATTACCCGGATGGCTTCAACCATTGGCCGCCAGTCACCGATTCTCGCACCATCATGACATAAATCAGGGCGACCCTTCGAGACTACGCAGATATCGGTTGTGGTGCCTCCCATGTCAACCACGATGGCATCTTTTCTTCCGCTCAGCGCACATGCGCCAATCACGCTTGCAGCAGGCCCTGACAGCACTGTCGAGACCGGATATTTGCGGGCGATCTGGGCGTTAACCAAGGACCCGTCGCCTTTGACGATCATCAGCGGTGCACGGATCGATTTTCTGCCGAGGATGCGTTCGACAGAATCGATCAACTCCTGAATATACAACAGCATTCGGGCATTCATGGCTGTGGTGAGAGCCCGTCTCGGTGCCCCGAGACTGTTGGACAGTTCATGTCCGCATGCCACGGGTTTGCCCGAGATGGCATAGATCTTTTCCCGAATCCTTATTTCATGTTCCGGGTTGCGAATGGAAAAGATTGATGAGACGGCAAATGCGGAAACCTTGTCCTGATATCCTGCTATCAGCTTCTCCAGTCTTGCTTCATCGAGAGGAACCAGCTCTTCACCGGTCGCACCATGCCCGCCATCGATGATCGAGATCATCCTGTCTTCCAGGATTTCTTGCAGTCCGCTTTGTTTGACCTGTTGGGGCTTGTAGCCTGCCAGAATAACACCGACTGGTGATCCTCGACCTTCAACTACCGAGTTGGTCGACAGGGTAGTCGACAACGCAACCAGACCAATAGCCTGAAGGTTGACTCCACCCAGTCCATCGAGTGCCTGTTCGATACCTTCGGTCAGATCAAACGGGGTGGTCAGACTCTTGCATTTGGCAATCATCTGTTTTGCAGTATCCACAATCACTGCGTCGGTATAGGTCCCCCCTGTATCAATTCCGAGTTGACGGGTCATATGATTCCCTGCTGTATTTTGTGCCCAAAACGAGTATTGCAGACCGTTCAATAACGATTGAACATGCGAACTGGATTGGATATCAAAACCGCCTGGACATGGTCTTGATATAAGCATCCATATGAAATCCAGCCTGATCGGGATGATACCTGAACTCACTGGCATACGGACAGGAAAGTCGAGCCTGGCAACCGGTTCTGCAAGCGGCGTTTTGCTGTTCGCTGAGATGGGTATAGCAGGCTCTGGCATCAAACTCCATCTCTACCTCGAAAGCATTGACCGGACAGGCCGTAATGCAGGGCTGATCCGGACATGCAGCGCAGATATCAGCCGGATTGACGGAATCGGTCTCAATATCAAAAGGCAATGCAATGGCAAACCGGTAGGCATGCCAGAGTCCATATTTCGGATGAATCAACATGCCTAGGCGAGAGTTCATTAACGACTCGGCTTTCTTGGCCCACCTCAGAAACGGACGATAGGGTGGTCCACCAAATGGGAACAATGCCCGACCTTCCAGTTGATTGGCCATTTTTTCACCGATGCGCTGACTCCAACGGTCCAGCGCATCAGGCCTGCCATCGCTATATTCTTCCGATGAGGAAAACGTCTTCCAGATTGATGAACCGACGTTGCCAAACAGCATCAATGTTCGAGTTGGGACTTGATCACGGATTGGCGGGACGTTGTCTTCATCCTGAACCGCAAACGCACCTCGAACGACCAGGCCATAGCGACCCGCAAGGGACTCGACTTGATTCAGTGTCTGCATGCTGGGTTTGACTAGTTTGAACACCATACTATACTTCAAAGTAGTGGCGCGAGGGATTGAAAAAACAATCCCGGTTCTAGTCCAAGACGCAACATGCCCGTCTCCGGGGAATGGTTTAGCCTTCATCCAGAGATGGCAGGCCCGACAATACCCGAGATTCCAGATACTCCAAACACCTATCACTTCCCTAATCCCAAAATAGAGATTTTTTTGCCCGCTGCAGGCCGGGATTTCGGCGGTGCGGGAGGCCGGAGTGCTCCGGAATGGCCCGGCAGGC
>VXPI01000025.1 GCA_009839585.1 Gammaproteobacteria bacterium | reverse complement strand
GATCTCGATCTTGCAATGAGTAACAGTTTCGGTTTTGGGGGTACCAACTGTTCCCTGGTCTTTCGCAAGTGGCGAGAAGGATGAGAATAAACTTTTTCACTTTTGTTGACGGATGGGCAAGTTTATATTTCAATATTTGCGTTCGCTCCTTTGGGCTTGCATTTGAAGCCGGTCTTTGTAGTAAATGGTAAGCCTCAAGTTCTTTAAAGGCGTACACAAGCGTTGTGTTGTAATGGTTTGTCGGAGAAAAACTACTTATGGATGATTTTTTTTCAACTCCTATCCTGAATTCACCTTATGAGTATCCATCTTGGCATTGGAAACTTGATGAGACAGGTCAACCTACACATGAAAAAGTAAATTCTCGACGTAGGGCCGAATTTATTTCACCTATTCCACGACCCAAAAAACAGAGAGCGCAGGCATCTGCACAATCATCAATCATAATTGGCGAAGTCAAGGATATATCGACACCCGATCAAGATTATTTTTACGCAGAGATAATAAACGGTGTTCGGAGTGAGGTGGACAGATGGCGAGATCTGGAAAATCCTAAAGATTGGCATGTGACCCCGGAGACAGAGCGGTTGCTGATACATTGGCGAAAATCCAGATTCGGCAATATACGACCTTTTTTCTGTCAAATTGAAGCGGTTGAAACTGTTATCTGGCTCACCGAGGTTGCTCCAAAGCAGGGTGCAAGAGTAAAAAAATATATCGATCACATCAAGGATGTAAATAATGACGCTAATCCATCTCTCATGCGCATTGCCCTGAAGATGGCTACAGGTTCAGGGAAAACAACTGTTATGGCTATGCTTATGGCATGGCAGACAGTGAATTCGATTCGACATCCCCAGAGCAAACGTTTTACGCGTGGATTCTTAGTGGTAGCACCTGGGATCACAATTCATGACCGGCTCAGGGTTCTTCAGCCAAATGATCCGGATAGCTACTTCAAAAGCAGGCAGATTGTTCCACAAGACATGTTGTCTGACATGGAACGTGCGAAGATTGTCATTACTAATTTTCACTCCTTTATTCGTCGTGACAAAAGATCTCTTTCCAAAGTGGGCAGATCACTTTTGGAAGGTCGGGACGGGCCAATCAGTACAAAGGAGTCGGAAGGGCAAATGTTGCAAAGAGTTATGCCAGAACTCATGAGCATGAAGAATATTTTGGTCATTAATGATGAGGCACATCATTGTTATAAGCAAAAATCTGGCGGGGATAATAAGCAAGATTTAAAAGGCGAGCAACGTAAGGAAGCTGATAAAAACTCGGAGCAGGCGCGAGTTTGGATTTCAGGGCTTGAGGCGGTTAAACGCAAACTTGGGATTATCAAGGTATTTGATTTATCTGCGACACCTTTTTTTCTTAGCGGTTCTGGCTATGCTGAGGGAACGCTTTTCCCATGGACAATGTGTGATTTTTCTCTAATGGATGCTATTGAATGCGGGATCGTCAAGTTGCCTAGATTACCGATTGCAGACAACATATCTGGTTCAGAAATGCCAGTCTTTCGTGATTTATGGCGGCACATTGGCAAAAAAATGCCAAAAAAAGGCCGAAGCGATATAGGCACTCTAGATCCTCTTAGTCTACCAGTGGAGTTGCAGGCCGCGCTTGAAGCGCTCTATGGGCATTACGAAAAGACTTTCAATCTTTGGCAGTCAAACCAGATTAATGTGCCTCCTTGTTTCATCGTGGTCTGTAATAACACATCCACTTCAAAACTTGTCTATGATTATATTTCAGGGTTCCATCTGAAGAATGAAAATACCTCAGGCTATATTGACGGACACCTCCCATTATTTCGTAATTTTGACGAAACCGGAAATCGGTATTCTCGCCCACGAACACTTTTGATTGACAGCGAACAACTAGAATCTGGAGATGTCTTCGACAAAAATTTTCGAGCTATGGCAGATGATGAAATTGAGCGTTATCGGCGTGAAATGATAGAGCGTGGAGAAATTGAACGCTCAAGGGAAATTAGCGATGAAAATCTTCTTCGAGAAGTCATGAACACTGTTGGCAAGAAAGGGCGACTCGGAGAAACCATTAGGTGTGTTGTTTCCGTGTCAATGCTTTCCGAAGGTTGGGATGCGAACACGGTTACCCATATACTGGGGGTAAGGGCATTTGGAACACAGCTATTATGTGAACAGGTCGTTGGTCGGGCTCTTCGCAGACATTCTTATGAGCTTGATGATGAAGATGGTTTGCTGAAAGTTGAATATGCGGATGTGTTGGGTATCCCTTTTGATTTTACGTCAAAACCAGTTTTGGCTCCTCCTCAGCCTCCGAGAGAGACTATTCATGTTTATGCTGTCCGCCCTGACCGAGATGCATTGGAAATACGCTTTCCTCGCGTAGCTGGATATCGCGTTGAATTGCCAAAGGATCGCCTAAGTGCCGAGTTCACAGAAGAATCATTTTTGGCACTGACACCTGAACTTGTCGGCCCGACTATTACCCGAAATGCTGGCATTATAGGAGAAGGAATTGATCTTGATTTAGATTATCTTTCATCAATCCGTCGTTCCACTCTTATCTATGAACTTACAAAGCGATTGTTGTACACAAAGTGGCGTGACCCCGATGAAAATCCACACTTGCCACTTTTTGGGCAGCTCAAAAGTATTACTCGGCGGTATCTGGATACATGTCTATCATGCAAAGGTGGCACTTATGCAGCACAACTCCTGTATCAAGAACTTGCAGATATGGTATGTGAGCGAATTACAGCCGCGATAACTCGTGCCGAGATAGGCAATTGTCGGGTGAGAGTTGTGCTTGATCCCTACAATTCGGAGGGATCCACTGCGCAAGTGAATTTCAATACAACGAAGTCAAGACGATACGAGACCTGCAAGACACGTTGCCATGTTAACTGGGCTATCCTGGACAGCGATTGGGAGATGGAATTTTGTCGAATTGCTGAAGCACATTCTCGTGTATTGGCATATGCCAGAAACGACAATCTCGGATTTGAGGTGCCTTACAGGTATGGATCCCAGGCACGGATCTATGTTCCGGATTTCATCGTAAAAGTGGATGATGGGTGTGGTGCAGAAAACCCGCTAAACCTTGTTGTAGAGATAAAGGGATATCGTAAAGAAGATGCTAAGGACAAGAAGAATGCCATGGATACCTATTGGATACCCGGAGTGAACAATCTTGGGCGATATGGGCGCTGGGCATTCGCCGAATTTAGAGATATTTGGGAAATGGAATCGGACTTTGAGACAGAGATATGCTCTCACTTTGAATCAATGATTCAGGGTGTTGTAGCTGAATATTAGACCAAAATTAGGAGTGTAGGTAAATGTCGAAGGGCAAGACGATCAAGACACTGAACCACCAAGGAGCGAATCGAAAAAATATACCTACCGCTGAATATCAGTCGGTTTTGCAAAAGGATGTCCAGTCCGACCTTCGTATTGCCTACGAACGACGTAATGCCGACCTAGATCCCCAACTCGTCTGGCGTGGAAAGGATATGTCGGATTGGTCTGACCTTATGGTTCAGGCACCACCACTATATATTCAGGAGAAAGTGCACCCCAAGGCTTTGATTGATGACCTGCACAGGGTGTCAAAGTCGAATGATGAAGCTAACCAGAAGCAGACCGATTTGTTCGCTGATTTTGATGGCTTATCTGATGAAGTGGAAAAGACAGAGTTCTATCAGCACGATGCAAACTGGGCAAATCGCATGATACTGGGTGACTCCCTGCAGGTTATGGCTTCACTTGCAGAACGCGAAGGTCTTCGCGGTAAAGTGCAATGCATCTATATTGATCCGCCATATGGCATTAAGTTCAATTCAAATTTTCAGTGGTCTACAACCAGTAGAGATGTACAAGACAGCAAACTTCATCACATAACGCGAGAGCCTGAGCAGGTCAAGGCATTTCGAGACACTTGGCGAGATGGCATTCATTCCTATTTGACTTATCTTCGTGATAGGTTGACGGTTGCTCGAGACTTGCTAACGGAAAGCGGTTCTGTATTTGTGCAAATTGGAGACGGCAATGTTCATCGGGTTCGCGTTGTAATGGATGAGGTGTTTGGCGAGGATAATTTCCTGAATTTGATTACTTGCAGAGTCAGTAGCGGCACCACTAGAATAAGATCATTGAAAAGCGTCTCTGATTATCTGATCTGGTATGGAAAAAATGCTGAAAGGACAAAGTTCAGAAGGCTTTTGAAAGAGCGGGAGCTGGATACAGGTATGTATAACCAGATTACGGAAGAAAATAGGAATCGGCGGAGAATGAACAAGTCGGAACAATCGAAATCAACAAGTCTTCCTCCAAATAGCAAAGCATTTTCAACTTTGCCTCTTCACTCGAAGAGTGCAGGTGATCACGAGCCAAGAGAGTGCTTTGGATCCCACTGGCGAATACCGCCAATGCGAAGTTGGCGGTATTCGCCAGTGGGATTCCAACGTCTCAAAATGGCGGACCGTGTGATTTCTGGAAAGGATGCGTTAAGGTCAATTTACTATCATGATGATTACCCGGCTGCAGAATTGAATGATACATGGAATGATACCGGACCGGAAGTAAACAAGACTTATGTAGTTCAAACATCACCCAGAATAATTCAGCGTTGCCTTCTGATGACCACTGATCCGGGAGATCTGGTTCTCGACCCAACTTGTGGGTCTGGAACTACGGCTTTCGTTGCAGAGCACTGGGGGCGACGATGGATCACGACTGATACTTCCAGAGTAGCACTAGCTCTCGCAAGGGCACGAATTATGGGAGCACATTACCCGTACTATCTGCTTTTGGATAGTATCAAGGGTAAGGTGAAAGAGGCGGAAATTCTTGGCAGACCAAACTTCCATTCCACTACATGTGGCGACGACATTCGGCATGGTTTTGTGTACAAGCGAGTTCCACACATCACTCTCAAATCAATTGCTGGTAATGCTGAAATTGATGTGATATGGGAAAAGTATCAAGCATTGCTGGAACCATTGCGCAACAAGCTTAATGTGAATCTGACCACATCATGGGAAGAATGGGAAATTCCACACAAGTCTGAGGATTCTTGGCCGCTTGAAGCAAGGGATATGCATAAGGAGTGGCAGCGCCTTCGGATTGAAAGGCAAAAGAAAATAGATGAGTCTATTTCGGCAGGAGCAGATTTTGAACTTCTCCATGACCAGCCATATGAAGATAGGAAAACTGTTCGTGTAGCCGGTCCCTTCACTGTGGAAAGCCTTCTGCCACATCGTGAAATCGGCTTTGATGACAAAGATGAGATTATTGATGGGTACGATGAATCTGATACCAATCAATTGACATCTGACAATTTTGTTCAAAATATTCTCGAAAACCTCAAA
>VXPI01000168.1 GCA_009839585.1 Gammaproteobacteria bacterium | reverse complement strand
ATACTACCAAGTTCGAGATTTATCTTGTCTAAGGGGATTCAGCAGGGTGGAGCGCAAAACAGGCCCGGGATCGACGGTTTCAGGCGGTATTGCCACTCAAGGGAAAAATCCTGAATGTCGAGAAGGCAAGGGCAGACAAGATCCTGAGTTCCGAAGAGGTTACCACCCTGATCACGGCCCTAGGAACCGGATTCGATGAGGATTTTGATATCGACAAGCTACGCTATCACAGAGTCATAGTGATGACAGATGCCGACATTGACGGATCGCATATTCGTACCCTTTTGTTGACTTTTTTCTATCGGCAAATGCGAGAACTGATCAACCGCGGACATGTCTATATTGCTCAACCCCCCCTGTTTAAACTCTCGAAGAAGAAAAGTGAAAAATACCTCAAGGATGAAAGTGAAATGCAGGGTTTCCTAGTGGATATCGTGTCCCAGAATGCTGTCATTATCTCGTCATCGGGCGATGAAATCCGGGACAAGGACCTAAAAACCCTGATCGACAGCCAACATGCCAACCAGAATCAAATCGAACGGCTCTCTACCGAGTATGACCGGCATGCCCTAGAAGCATTATCGCAGATTGAGCCGGTTATGGAGGTTGATTTCAGCGATCCGGAGCGTCTTCATGGAATCTGCGAAATGCTACAGCAGCATTTGATCCGGAAGGTTGGGCACTCAATCCGCTATACGGTAGAGCCAGCCGAGCATGATGAAGGTATTCTGGTTACCAGAATTCAGTATGCAACAGATCGTATATATTTGTTTCCAAAGTCATTTTTCATAAATTCCGAATATCTCTCCTTACTGCGGCACTATGCCAGAGTACGCGATATCTGTGATGAATCGAACCGGGTCAGCATCAAGTGGGGAGATGCAGATCCAGAGAAGCTTGTTTTTAATGAAGCAGTTGGCTGGATGATGGAAAAGGCCAGACGAGGATTCATGATCCAGCGCTACAAGGGTCTGGGTGAAATGAACCCTGAGCAACTCTGGGAGACCACCATGGACCCCTCAGTGCGGCGCCTGCTCAAGGTCACCGTTGGCGATGCCTTTGATACCGATGAAGTATTTACAACCCTGATGGGTGACCAGGTAGAGCCACGCCGTAACTTCATTACCCGAAATGCGTTTTCTGTCGCTAATCTGGATGTATAGCCACACCGGATTAGGCAAACTCGGGTTTCGGATTCGAAAAAACCCGCTCAAGCATCGGCCTAAAAAATTCAAGATCCCGTGATTTAAATGCAGGATCGAAGCAGTTCTGGTCATAATTATGACAGAAGTCGACACAATCCTGATACCAGGCATGATCCTTTAATACTTCTCTTGCGTTTCGGTCCCGGCCCAGATGATGGTGATAATAGTAGGTTTGAAACAGACCGTGATGCTTGATTATCCAGTACACGCGTTCTGAAACATAAGGCCGAAGGATCGCCGCGGCCATTTCGCTGTGCGCAACTGGTGCTAGCTCATCACCAATGTCATGCAACAGGGTGGCAACTACCAATTCTTCCGGTTCACCTGCATCATAAGCACGGGTAGCAGATTGCAACGAGTGCTCGAGGCGGGTGATGGGATAACCAGGCAGGGTTTTCTGAAGCCTCGATAAGGCATCCATTAAACGATCAGGAAGTTCGCGAACATACTGCTCTTCCAATTCCGAAAGAAGGGCATAATCCTCAACTGTGCCATCCTCCATACGTGTAAAACCAACCGTTTTCATCATTCAAGTTCCTGATAGATTCGTGTTTCACATCGAGGTAAGTGTTAGCCGTTTGACAGCGAAGCATATGTCAGCCACCAGCAATTCAGAAGCCACCAGCAATTCAGACGTTGTTTCGTTGCACTTTTGCATGTCGTTCATGATTTCTGGATTACGTTCGTGCGCGGACGTAATCGTTGTCATGACTCTTTTCGGCCTGATGCCATGACTTGCTGCAAATACGAACCAACTTGGACTGGCAAGCCAAGGGGCTGGCAGAACGATCAGTGTCGGAATTGAGAACCGATGCAGTACGCGTTTAATGATTGTTCCACAATAAACAATAAAGGCATGGCCGGTTGCCTGTCCGTGAGTCCCCATTACGATCAAATCGTATTCAAGGTTTTTGCCCGCATGAGAATTTCTTCGGCCAAATGTCCTTCAACCAGTTCGACTGATTCGACTTTTCTGTCACTTGCCTTGTAAATATAACACAAGAATTTATGCGATTTGCCGAAAATTAAATGGTCTTGTTGCACGCGAATTGCAGTCAGCAATCCCTTCATTTATCATGAACATCCTGGGCGCATGATGAATAGGAAGTGGGCTGTGTACCGGGTGCGAATGGAAGATTTACTCGATTTGCACACTCATTGCCTGCCAGTAAGCCATTTTCGGAATCAATCTGCACAAAGCGCAAACTACCCTCGTCCGATCCGGTTGTTTTTTCCAGATCCAAGTTTGTCATCATGGCCTCCCAGACACGCATCGCACCACCGGACCCGGTCAGCCCGGTTGGGCGGTTATCGTCACGCCCAACCCAAATCACAGCCAGTAGATTACCGCTGTATCCTGCAAACCAGCTGTCCCGAAACTGGTTTGTAGTGCCGGTCTTGCCCGCCAGATTGAGATTTGGCGAGAAGGTCCTGCCCAATCTGGAAGCAGTTCCGAACTGGACACTCTGACTTAGGGCATGATGCACAAGCCATATGCTCGTCTGTGGGATTGCTTGAACGGCCTTGACCGGAAACCGTGCGATAGTCTCTCCCCTGGAATTTGAGATTTGGGTTAAACCGCGAAGCGGGACCCGTAATCCCGAGTTGGCAATAACCTGATATACCTGTGCCATTTCCAAGAGGTTATGCTGACTGGAACCAAGTAGCATTGAAGGATAGGGCTTGATCTCACGGATCAGGCCCAGCTGGTTCAGGGTCTTGATGACCTCATCGATACCCAGTGCCATGCCAAGATGCACA
This sequence comes from Gammaproteobacteria bacterium, assembly GCA_009839585.1. GTDB lineage: Bacteria > Pseudomonadota > Gammaproteobacteria > Arenicellales > Poriferihabitantaceae > Poriferihabitans. Next base: position 2,401 of record VXPI01000168.1, on the reverse strand, counting down.
GTAGGAAGGTTATAGGAATGTGCCAGGGCCTTGTACAAGGGAACCGAGTCTCGATATTCTTCATCATAATTTTTCGGCGACCAGCGGCTGCCATCCTCCAGAACCACACTGACTGGCCTATCCGGCAGGGGGCTGGCCAAAGTGTATCCATGATCCGGCTTCAAGGCAGTTAGATAAACGGCCGGTTTGACCAGAGAGCCGATTTGTCTTTCGATATCAGTGGCCCGGTTAAATCCTGAATTGTTCGCCCTGCGATCCCCGACCACAGCAAGGATGCTTCCGCTTGCGGGATCAACGACGATCACTGCACCCTGTAACATACCCGGCGCTATTTTCCTGCTTATTTCTAGTTTATCAAGGGTTTGGGTTAACGCATGCTGCGCAGCATGCTGAATGTCCAGATCCAGTGTCGTGTGCAGGTCCAGACCGCTGGTACGCAATATATCTTCCGAATAGAAAAGTCTTAGATGGCGCTGCAAATAATCAAAATACGCCGGAAAGCCGCTCAGTTTTTCCTGCCTTCTGGAAGTGACTCCAATTGGCAGTTGCATATATCGAGTAGAAGCTTCAGGAGTCAGTGTTCCATATTCCGCCATCTTGCCAAGCGTCAGGTTTCGTCTTTGTATTGCGCGCTCAGGATTACGATGGGGGTTGTAGTATGAAGGGGCTGAGATGATGCCAACCAATAGCGCAACTTCATGCGGCCTCAAATCCCAGACTGGCCGTCCAAAATAGTATTCACTGGCCAGCGGAAAACCATGTATGGCACGATTTCCGGATTGGCCCAGAAAAATCTCGTTCAGATAGGCTTCAAGAATCTCGATTTTGCTGTAACGCCACTCAATCACTAATGCATACACTGCTTCCTTGATCTTTCTCCTGAATGTTTTCTCCGGACTCAGAAACAGGTTCTTGACCAGCTGCTGGGTAATCGTACTCCCACCCTGAATGGTTTCTCCCGATATCAGGTTCGAGACCGCCGCGCGAAGTATGGCTTTCAGGTCAACACCGTAATGATCGCTGAACTTGTTGTCTTCCATGATTAACAAGGCATGCAGTAGAGTCTCCGGCATCTGGTGCAGCTTGAGCGGGATACGATCCTGATGAGGTCCAAGTTGCAAGGTCCCGATCATTGGCGGTTCAAGGGCAATGCTGCTCAAGGGCTGCCCTGTCTTCGCATTGCGGATGGCAGCGACCCGCCCGTATTGGGTTTGAATCGCCACCGGTATCGCAGATTGTCCCGGAATATTGGCATTGGCGGTTTTTCGAATAAAAAGATTAGCCATCGACTGGTCAATTGAGTAATCCCCGGGCTGGGATATCTGACTTGTCTTGCTATATCCATAGCGGTCAAGCTTGCGTGAAAGATGCGCAAGCGATAGTGGATCACCTACCTTGATACTCAGTGGTCGCGCATAAACATGCGAGGGCTCAGAGTGGATTTCGCCATCCATGATGTGGCGAACCTGGGTGTCTATGTAAAGCAGGGTAATTGATCCGGCCAACAGGAGTGCCAGACATAAACTGGGAAGCAGCGAACGGATGAGCCCCCTACGGCGCCCTGATGGCTTTTCGGATACTTTTCGGGGTTTACGACTCAAGAAGCAAAGCTGGGTAGTTGATCAAGGAACTACGAGGACTGCGGAAGAAGTATGGTATGGCACATCCAGCAGATTTCAAAACTCTCGGGGTTCTTCTCGCCACACTTCTCACATGATATTTCCCCGGAGGGTGGTTGAGCGATATCAAAATCCCTGATGACCAGACATGCCCGTTCTTCGTCGTGATCTCGCTTGATCCAGATCTCCGGTGGACTTACTGGCAACTCACCAAGACCGCCGGATAAATTGCCGTTTACCAGGATTGCCGGAATATCGACATTCTCAAGCATGTCGAGAACCAGCTGGGCATCAATCAGCGACTCGGCCTCATAGACTTTCAGCATTTTCTCATGAGCTGTCATGTTGCGGGGATTTTGGCCAGGCAACAATGATTGCATTTACCAGCGTGGCCAGTGGAATGGCAAAAAACACTCCCCACAACCCCCATAGGCCGCCGAATACCAGAACCGCAACAATGATCGCCACCGGATGCAGATTCACCGCGTCAGAGAAGAGCAAAGGCACCAGCAGATTCCCGTCCAGTGCCTGAATAACCAGATAGGTAACGGTCAGTATAATCAGCTCCGACGACCAGCCCCACTGAGCCCAGGCAAAAAGTACTACTGGAATAGTGACAACCGCAGCACCGATATAGGGGATCAATACTGAAATCCCAACCAGAAAGGATAACAGCATGGCGTAATTGAGGCCCAGGAATGTAAACGCAATCAGGGTAACTCCCCAGACAATCAGGATTTCCCAGAATTTCCCGCGGACATAGTTTGCAATCTGAATATCAA
>VXPI01000280.1 GCA_009839585.1 Gammaproteobacteria bacterium | reverse complement strand
GGGTCGGCACAGGTGCATTGGTTCGCAACACTAGGCAGTTGCCGCACTATTGCAGACAATGCTACCCGACTTCCGCCGGCGGTGCAAGACCTTTGCGTGGCCGATGCAAGACCTTTGCGTGGCAGTAATTTCTGGTAATTTCTGGTAAATTGCGTAATTGTTATGGTGGTGGATTTTTGACAAGCTCGCGTCCCAAGCTGATTTCTCAATGATCGAGTTGGAGACCTTGAATTCCAAAACTTGAGAATATCATTTGCCAGATTAGATTATTTGTATGGTTGATGTTGAACTCCATTGAACAAAAGTGAATTATCGATTTCTCTGACGAACTTGGGAACTGAATCCATAGCGCTTTGTTAAAAGCAATATGAAGTCTGACTGGTTTCTGACGAATACACAGCAAATAAAACAGCCAATGACCACAATCAATTTCAATACATCAAACCAGACGTTCAGGCAAATATTCGGAAATGGACTGAGCTATCATGTTCCCAGATTTCAACGAGACTATTCATGGGAACAGGACGAGTGGGATGATTTATGGATGGATATATTAGTGATGCTTGAAGAGGATGGCGACCCTGCTCACTATATGGGCTACTTGGTATTGCAGTCATCAGACAGCAAGAGGTTTGAGATTATCGATGGCCAGCAGAGATTAACCACAATTAGCTTGATCGTCTTGTCCGGTTTATCCTATCTCAAGGATTTGATTCAATCTGGACAAGATCCCCAAAACAACATGAGTCGAGTGGAACAACTCCAACGGAATTATATTGGCTATATTGATCCTGTCACATTAGTATCACAGCCCAAACTTGAGTTGAATCGCCACAACAACCGTTTTTATCAAAACCATCTCGTGCCGTTGGCGCACTTGCCACAAAGAAATCTCAATAGTTCTGAACACCGGTTGCGCAAAGCATTCATTTGGTTCAAAAATAAAATTGAATCTCATTTTAGAACTGAACCGAATGGTGGAGAAAAATTTGCAGGCATGCTTGAAGTGCTGGCAGACCGTTTTTTCTTTACAGTTATCACAGTCAACAACGAATTGAATGCATTTACCGTTTTTGAAACCCTGAATGCTCGCGGAGTTCGTTTATCGGCGACTGACCTGCTTAAGAATTATCTGTTTTCAATAATTTGTACGCCGAATCGACACGAGTCTGAACTCAAGACAATTGAAGATCATTGGGAGCGCATAGTTGGGCTGTTAGGCAGTGAGAGTTTTCCTGAATTTCTCAGAATTTACTGGAATAGCAGAAACAAATTGGTGCGTAAGGCACATTTATTCAAAACCATACGCCGAAGCATTGACAACCGTGAAAGCGCATTTCAGTTGCTTCGAGATCTAGACCACTCAGCTGACATTTATGCTGCACTTAGGGATCCAGGCGAATCATTTTGGAATGAACGAGAAAGAGAGGCTCTTGAGCAACTATTGATGTTCTATGTCCGACAGCCATACGCAATGCTTATGGCCTGCCATAATGCATTTTTTGATACTGATCGAAATGGCTTCATTCAGATTTTGCGAGCTGTATCTGTTGTTTCATTTCGTTATAACGTAATCTGCAACTTACAAACTCATGATCAGGAAAACCTGTATAACGATGTAGCCCAAAAGGTAACAAATAGATTTTACGATAGACCTCGTGACGTGATAACTGCCTTAACTCCGGTATATCCTGATGATGGAACGTTCAAAGCCGCTTTCTCGCAAAAAGAACTCAAGACAACCAGTGGCAGAAACAAAAAAGTTGTGAAATATATTTTGTCAAGGATTGAACGCCAACTCAGTGAAAAAGTGCTTGATACTGAGAGTTCAGTGTATAGCCTCGAACACATTCTGCCTGAGAATACAAGCGATGTTTGGCCTGGCTTTGATGAATCAAAACTGGATCGACTAATTTACCGCCTTGGCAACATGACTTTACTCGAAACCAGAAAAAATAAATCAATCGGCAACTCTGACTATTCGATAAAACGTGAAAGATACCGTTCAAGTGAATTTCGTATTACTCAAACCGTTGCGGAATATTATGATAAATGGTCTGAGCAAAAGATTGATTCACGGCAAAAGAAAATGGCAGACATTGCATCATCCATTTGGAGAATTGATGCCTAATGAAAAACATCGTTTATGTGCGAAACTAGATTAGAACTCCTTCGTAATCCTTGATCCCGGGATTGTTCGAGACACCAATCAGTGTTGGATGGTACATTTTTGGAATACGTATGACGTTGTCATCGCCACGCTCTGAAACAAGATAATCACGCACAATATCCCAAATCAATCTTCCATCCGGGTAATCGCCCACAACGCCCCAACCCGCTACTGTATAGGCTCCGTCGGCGGTTATGCTTTCTCCACTATCCAGAAACGCTTCAGTGATTCTTTCCAGCAAGGGTCTTGATGGATCGAACGAGTAATGCATACCCGAGACTCTGGCCATGTCACCGCCCGCCTGCAGATAGGGATCCGGGTCAAACAGGTTGTCGGCAACGGCTTCCAGAATGGTTAACAATGTCTCACCTGTCATCTCTTGAACATATGTCTCGCCATAGGTCATTGCAGTTTGTGTCATCACGTCTTCCATGGTGATCCATTCGCCCTCAAGCACGGTCGTGCCCCATCGAAAACCCGGAGACAGGGCAATCTGGGCATCGTACTCATGAACAAGTGCATCGCAGATTAACTGATCCCATGTACCCATGAAATTTCCCCTCCGGTACAAGGTTCGATCTGCCAAGGCGAGTTTCTCCGAGAGAATGTCGTCATAGCGTGCACCCAAGCGAGCCGGATGCACCTTGTGGTCTGGTGCGCGGCTCTCGACAACCGAATCCTGGTAAATTTGAGACCTTATCGATGACACCAACCTGGACATATCAGGGTCGGATTCAAGCAATGAGTCGAATATGGGAAGCAAGTGATAGGCCACCCCCCGTTCGCTTCCATCTCCCAGCCTGATATCCAGTACTCCAACAAACTTGCCGTTGGTTCCGGCGTTCGTAACCAGACAACTGCCTCCATCAGGAGTACTGACTTCAACCGGCACCGGGATTCCATCATGGGTGTGACCACCTAATATGGCATCGATGCCGTTGACTCTTGATGCAAGCTTGAGATCGACGTCCATGCCGTTGTGAGAGAGGAGGATAAGGGCATCCGGAGATTCATCGTCATTGATCCGGTCAATCAATTCGATCAGTTCATCTTCGCGAATTCCAAAAGTCCAATCCGGGATAAACCCCTGGGGATTTGCGTTGGCAGTGCGGGGGAAAGCCTGCCCGATCACTGCTATGCGATATCCGGCGACATCCCGAATCGTGTACGGCTTAAACGGAATCCCGTTGTCTTCATCATAAAGACCGATACCGTTGAACTCTCCCGCCATTTCAAAGTAGGCATCTTCAAATAAACTATCCTCCTTAATGCGTACGTTCTGGGCAATAAATTCACCGTTGAATGCCTGAATGTTCGACAGGGTTTCATGCTGATGGTAGGTAAATTCCCAGTGCCCGGTCATAATATCGATGCCCAGCAGATTGGAAACCTCAACCATATCGCGCCCTCGTGTCCATAATGACGTTGCAGAACCTTGCCACAAATCTCCACCATCCAAAGTCAAAACCCGTTCAGCGCCGGCTTGCTCTCTCAATAACCTGTACAGGGTCGCAAGGTTTGCCACCCCTCCCATCCTTCCGTATTTTCTGGCATTGGCCTCGAAATCCAGATAGGTGAAAGCATAGGCTTCCATGGTGCCTGCTCGAATATCCGCACTGTCAAGCAGTGCACGGCCTACGCGGTGTGGTAGCTTGCCCTCAGCAGATCCAATGCCAAGATTGACATTGGGTTCCCGAAAGTAAATGGGCAATAGCTGAGCATGGATATCCGTAGTATGGAGAATACGCACCTCTCCCGCTAGCGGAAGGTCGTACAGTTGGTCAAGTGTCTCAGCGAAAGCATCCTGCTGCCAGAGGTGGGCATATTCTGCAGCCAAGGAACCCGTTGCCGCAGCACCGATCAATTTTAGAAAAGAACGACGGGAAGTCATGTTCGTTGGTTTACCATAGGTTGATTAGACAAGGGTGCTTCACACGGTTTACCGGCACCATGCAGCATATTTTCATGACAAAGTGTAGCACAAGCCTATTTTCAAAAACTCACACCGGGGTATCCATGGTTTCCCAGCCTGTGCATTGGAATCCAAAACGCCTGATTGCATATATTTCGTTTCATTGAAGCAAGAATATCCATTTGTGGATATGAAATCGAGTCCATTTTGTGCAATATAATTGAAACGATTAATCTCACAATTCATCGATAACCGGTTGCAATATATTTGCTATTGGATGATCGTTGTACATAGGAAGCCCGGGTTCGGCCGTAATCGATGTCTTGTACTCTATTTCACTTCTAAACCATCAAGAATGAAATGACCGACACAACACAGTTGCTTGATGCGCGCAAACTGAACTGCCCGCTACCCATACTCAAGGCCAAAAAAACCATCAACGGCATGAAGTCTGGTGAAACCTTGAAAATTCTGGCTACCGACCCTGGCTCTGTTCGTGATTTTGAGGCATTTGCCAACCAGACAGGCCATAAATTGCTTGAGTCGACAGCATCCGACAATGAATTTCATTTTGTCCTGGAGAAGTCCTGACCGGACAGCCGTTTCGGATTGATCGAATCAGAAACATGGAACTCGAACACATTCACAAAATTGCGCTCATCGGATTTTTCGGTGCGACGCTCTTTGGTGCGATTGCTAGCCGCACACAATTTTGCACGATGGGTGCGATCAGCGACTGGATAAACATGGGGTCATTGACTCGTTTCAGGGTCTGGTTTCTGGCAATGGGTCTTGCCTTGATCGTCACACAGATTATGTATCTGACAGGAAACATTGATCTGGGAGAATCGATCTATCATACAACAAGTTTTACATGGCTTGGTTATATTGTCGGTGGACTGTTGTTCGGCATTGGCATGACTATTGCTTCGGGTTGTGGGCAAAGAACAGTGGTACGCCTTGGGGGCGGTAATCTCAAATCGCTGATTGTGCTGCTCGTAATGGGATTAACCGCTTACATGACCTTGCGCGGCATCCTTTCCATAGCCCGACTGAATATCAACGATCCGACAACCTGGCAACTCTCCGATGTGGGTCTTGCCAGTCAGGGGCTACACGATATTCTGTCCCGTTTTACGGGATTGCCTTCAAGCACGGGAGCAATCATCCTGACCGTTGCCATTGGTGGCGCCGCGGTTGCGTTTGCCCTCCTTGACCGGCAGGTCTGGTCCCGCATTGACAACCTGCTGGCGGGAGTCGGGATTGGCATACTGATTGGCGGGGCGTGGTACACC
>VXPI01000119.1 GCA_009839585.1 Gammaproteobacteria bacterium | reverse complement strand
CCTTGAAAAAGCCTGTTCGAAACAGTGTCGACACAGGCAGGGTACGAGTAGTTACACGATATCGATAATGCGACTTGCCCGAAACAATCACCCTCATCCAAAAATAGAAAACATGGAAATGCGTTCAACGTCCTGCATGACGTGGTTCTTGAAGGTACGGAAGTTTCACCCGGTGGGTGATTCCGGCTTCGAGGCTGAAATTCACGGCGCATGAGACTTCGCGCCTGACACGGACTGCTCTATTTATGGATTAGGGAATCACCAAGAAGCAGAAAATCGAGCACTCCGCCCGCCCAATTGCCGGGCGGTACAAGTGGGACACCAGAACAAAAAATATCCGGCGTTATAGCCGGATAGAATGATCAAAAATGTGCCGGGAGGTGTACGGGTGGGGCTGGTACTGCCCCTATCCAATCAATGATGGACCGTAATTACGTGCTTCATCTTTTCCATGGCACGTTTTTCAATCTGGCGAATACGCTCAGCCGATACGTTGTACTCTTCTGCAAGATCATGCAATGTTGGCTTGTCCTCGTTCAACCAGCGACGAACCACGATATCCTTGCTGCGCTCATCAAGTTGCTCAAGGGCCTTGCTTAGCTGATTTTGCGATTCCGTTTCGTATTCATCCTGCATCAACAAGGACTCAGGGTTATAACGCATGTCGCCCAAATGCTGGGAAGGTGAAAAAGACGTTTTGTCGGGGTCGGGATCGGCGAGGGCATCAAAAGCCACATCGGTGCCGTTCATCCTTGATTCCATCTCCCGCACAGTCTCGGCATCAACATCAAGACTGGCTGCCATATCCCGAACTTCACTGTCATTCATCCAGCCCAGTTTGGGTCTGGACTTCCGCAGATTGAAAAACAGCTTGCGCTGGGCCTTGGTGGTCGCAACCTTGACCAGACGCCAATTCTTCAGAACATAGTCGTAGATTTCGGCACGAATCCAATGCACGGCAAAGGATACCAGGCGTACATCCCGATTCGGATCAAAGCGCTTTACTGCCTTCATCAGGCCAATGCTCCCTTCCTGAATCAAATCGGCCATGGGCAGTCCGTATCCCATGAATCCTCTGGCGACCTTGACTACATGGCGTAAGTGTGACACCACCAGTTCACGGGCTGCTTCAATATCGGCTTCATTGCGGTATCGAGTGGCGAGTTCATACTCCTGTTCAGCGGTTAGTACCGGTGTAGCATGAACTGCACGAAGATACCCGGCAAGATTGTCGCTTGCGACCAAATCATAAGTTGCTGATACACTCTGTGTCATCTCAATTTCTCATCTAAGTAATTGTGTGATGTGCGAATTTTAGCACTCTGCTGCCTAGAGTGCCAATATTTGGTATAGATACTGTTCAGGTTTCTGTCATGTTGTTGCAAGACCGGTTTCATCGAGACAAAGCCGTAAATGACCTGTCCTTTGACACCTGGAAGCACCACCGCTGCTGTACCCATTCCCAAGGAAATGGACCGCACAATGTTGCGGTGCCATTTACAAAATATAGCGAGACAGGTCCTGATCTTCGGCCAGCTCGTTCAAATAACGATCCACGTATTCAACATCAATCTCGACTTTCTGTCCAAAACTGTCCGCAGCCTCGAAAGAAATAACCTCCAGCAAACGTTCCATAACCGTATGCAGCCTGCGTGCTCCAATATTTTCAGTCTGTTCATTGACCTGCCAGGCGATCTCGGCAATCCGCTTGATCGCATTTTCCGCAAACACCAGTTCCACGCCTTCAGTATTCATGAGCGCAGTATACTGCTCGGTCAAAGAGACATCCGGTTCGGTCAAGATACGTACAAAATCGTCGATAGCCAAGGCACGAAGTTCAACCCGGATCGGCAGGCGGCCCTGCAATTCAGGAATCAAGTCCGATGGCTTGGCCAGCTGGAAGGCACCAGAGGCTATGAACAGGATATGATCGGTCTTGATCATTCCATACTTGGTTGAAACCGTAGACCCTTCGACCAGGGGCAGCAAATCCCGTTGCACGCCTTCCCTCGATACATCCACACCTCGATGCCCCTCGCTTGACCGACCAACTATCTTGTCAATTTCGTCAAGAAACACAATGCCCTGTTGCTCTACCCTCTCCAGTGCCAGAACCTTGATATCCTCATCATTGATCAAGTTGGAAGCCTCGGTCTCGGTCATGATCTTGAGTGCCTCACTGACCCGCATCTTGCGCATTGAAGTTTTCTGGCCCGAAAAATTCTGAAACAATCCCTGCAACTGGCTGGTCATCTCTTCCATGCCGGGTGGAGCCATAATCTCCACTCCGAGACTCGGATTGTTGACCTCGATCTCGATCTCCTCATCATCGAGCGTGCCCTCACGCAGTTTCTTTCGGAAGTGCTGCCGCGCCGCACTGTCATTTCCCTTGTCTTCTTTACGTCCCGGGGGTACCAGTGCATCCAGCACTCGCTCTTCAGCCCCCTCTTCGGCAATCGACATGACCTTGTCCATCGCCTGCTCCCGGGTCATCTTGATCGACATGTCCATCAAGTCCCGTATGATCGAATCAACTTCACGCCCCACATACCCCACTTCCGTGAACTTGGTAGCTTCAACCTTGATAAATGGTGCGTTTGCAAGTCGTGCAAGACGTCGTGCGATTTCGGTCTTGCCCACGCCGGTTGGCCCGATCATCAGTATGTTCTTGGGAGTGATTTCCCGACGTACTGCTTCATCGAGCTGCATGCGTCTCCAGCGGTTTCGAAGTGCAATCGCAACAGCCCGCTTGGCATCTTTCTGGGCAACAATATGCTTGTCGAGTTCCTCGACAATTTCCCTAGGGGTCATTTCAGTCATGGCAGCGAATATCTGATCGGTTCAGGACGAAGATTCCGGATGTCCCAGAACCTCGACAGTCACACTACTATTGGTGTAAATACAAATTCTCGAGGCGATATCAAGACCGGCCCTGACAATTTGCTCGGCATCCAGTCCGGTATTCTCCATAAGCGCGATCGCAGATGCCTTGGCATAGTCCCCACCCGACCCGATCGCCATCACACCCTGCTCTGGCTCAATCACGTCTCCATTGCCGGAAATAATGAGGGACGCTTCATCGTCAGCAACCGCAAGCAGCGCCTCCAGCCGTCTGAGTAACCGGTCTGTACGCCAGTCCTTGGCCAATTCAACCGCCGAACGAACCAGTCGCCCCTGATGTTTCTCGAGCTTGGCCTCAAATCGCTCAAACAGGGTAAATGCATCGGCAGTTCCTCCGGCAAATCCGGCCAGCACACGATCGTGATACAGTCGACGCACCTTGCGTGCGTTGCCCTTCATGACCGTGTTGCCCAGGGAAACCTGACCATCGCCGCCAATGACAACATGTTTGCCCTTGCGTACCGATAATATCGTAGTGCCATGGTATTGCTCCATCACAACAAAACCTCCAGAGATCAAGCTCGGGGACTGAACAGTCCGTTCAACGGGATGCTTATTTTACCAACTTCAAATGTGGGGCTTTGGTTGAGGAGGCATCCTGGGTCTCCTCGCTTTCGGCATGTTTTCCGTTTGCCTGATCCTGCTCGACCATCGGCTGGGGCTCCTCGTTAAACACTACGCCTTGACCATTTTCCCGTCCGTAAATCGCCATCACCGAATCGACCGGTATCACTAACTGGAACGACTTGCCGGAAAAACTAGACGCAAAGGAAATTTCGTATTTGACGATGACAAGCTGATCCACTGAGCGGGGGTGAATATTCAGGATAATCCGACTGTTCTGAATATACTGGCCCGGCACAGCCACACCTTCATGGTCGGTATTCACCAGAATCTGCGGGGTATGCTGGTTATCAATAGACCACTCATAGATCGCACGAATAATGTAGGGCTTTGTACCTACCGGATATTCGCTACTAAAATTCTCGTTGATTCCGGCACTCATAATCCATACGGAACAATCAATTAACGCATCGCCCTTTCGACTTCGCTCAGACTGAGCTGAAACGACTCCCGCTTGAACAGGTTCTGGGAGTATTTGAGAATTGGACTCGCCGAGGAGGGAAGCTGAATACCCATGTTCGGCAAACGCCATAACAATGGGCCCATGTAGGCATCAACCAGTGAATATTCAGGACCCAGGAAATAGTCCTGACCCTGAACGATTTGCGCCATGGAAATAAATCCGGCAAGCAGGCTTTTCTTGAGCGATTCCGGCGGTGTCCGCAACATTCCCGTACCCAGGTTGTGTAGCGGGTTCAACCAGTCACGAGTCATGCGGTAAATCAGCAGTCGGGCTTTGGCACGAACCACCGGATCAACCGGCATCAGAGGCGGATAGGGATACCGCTCATCAAGATATTCCGTAATCACCGACATGTCGTACAACGATATCTCACGATCAATCAGGACCGGGAGTTCCAGAAATGGATTGTGTGTACTGATTCGTTCTGCGTCTTCCTCTTCAGACACGTACTCAACCTTGAGCTCGATGTCCTTTTCATAGAGCGCCGCCCGGCAACAGTGACTGAATATATCGGCTGGATCGGACAGCAGGGTCATCGACGACCTGCGATCCAATTCAGAGACATCCTGATTGTCATCCATTTGGTGGCCCTCAATGGACATCACGCCAATACTCCCTTTTCAGAAGCCATGCCAACACGGCAAAAACGAGCAGAAAAAACATCGTCCAGACACCCCACCGGATACGATCACCCCGGTTGGGTTCAGCCATGTAATATAGAAAATTGGTCAAATCCTCCATCGCATGATCAAACTCCTCCTGGGTCAGTGTACCCTCACGAACCAGCTCAAAATCAGTGATTTCCCTAGTCTCATGACCAGCGTCATCGACCGATGTAGTGTAAACCGGTTTCTGGATGCCCTGCTTGGCCCACATCACGTGCGGCATCGCTACATTGGGGAATACCGCGTTATTCCACCCGCTAACCGTTGAATCATCCTTGTAAAAGGAGCGCAAGAAGGTATACAGCCAGTCGGGATCCCGCAACTTGCCAATCAGCGTCAGGTCGGGAGGTGCAATACCGAACCATGCTTCTCCGTCTTCCTTCTTCAATGCAACGGTCATGGGATCAGCGATCTTGCGATCATCAAAAATCATGTTCTCCCGAACCACCTGCTCCGGGATGCCAAGATCTTCAGCCATGCGGTTGTAACGCATAAAATGCGCACTGTGGCACGACAGGCAATAGTTGACAAAAATCCGTGCACCGTTTTGCAGGGAGGTCTTGTCCTTGATACTGTATTCGTAATGATCCAGCTGGATGTCAGAACCACCCGCCGCAGGCACGGAAGCAGGCACCAGAAAAGCAGCAATCAACAATAAAAGACGATACTTCACTTGGTCAGCCTCTCCGGGAGTGGTTTGGCTGGCTCTGGCTTGATGAGAGGCTTGATGCCCAGTACGAACAGTACCAG
>VXPI01000391.1 GCA_009839585.1 Gammaproteobacteria bacterium | reverse complement strand
CTTCCATAGTTGGTAAAGAATACGAATCCCTTCTGATCAAACGACTTCAAGAGAACCATGCGCTGACTGGGTTGCCTGTCTTGGCCAACCGTCGCCAGAGTCATTGCATTAGGATCGCTGATCTTCGCTTCAACGGCCTGGTTAAACCACGATTCGAACTGGCGAATCGGATCTCCATGAAGGTCCTTGCGTCGCAAACCGCCTTTGATAAAGTCTCTTCTGAATGATTCAAGATCCATGCGTAACACCGTCTGCTACTCTTTTGCCAGGCAACCAGGTATCGAAGTGATAGAATGTGTCATCTTCATCTTGTTTGCAATACCTGTATCGATTTTCCTGTTGGCAAATTGCCGCTGCCCTGACTCGAAACCGGACCCTGTTTGCAGACCGATACCGTCCGTCTAAATTCCTAAATACCTGGTTTTCAATTCGGGATTGTCCTGAAGAGTACCGGGAGTTCCGTCCCAGGCCACTCTGCCCTTTTCGATGATGTAGTGATAATCGGCAATCCGGTTTAGTTCTTCGATGTTCTTGTCGATCAGCAGGATGGTCATGCCGGATTCCTTCAGCCTGTTCAGGCATTGCCATATTTCCTGTCTGACCAGGGGTGCCAGTCCTTCCGTTGCTTCATCGAGAATCAGCAGTAACGGGTTGAGCATGAGAGCACGGCCAATTGCCAGCATTTGCTGTTCTCCTCCTGATAACTGATTGCCCATATTGTTCAATCGAACCTGCAGTTCCGGGAAAAAATCGATAACCCGGTTCAATGTCCACGGGGACTTGCCTGCCGCGTAATTATCGGCCGTGACCAATAGATTCTCCCGTACACTCAGATTGGGAAAGATCTGCCGTCCTTCGGGTACCAGCCCAATTCCTCTTTGAGCCACCTGATAAGGGGGCTTGCCGTCAATGCGGGAATCGAGAAAGGTAATTTGACCGGAGCGACAAGGGGTAATGCCCATTATGGAACTGACAGTGGTGGTTTTGCCCATGCCGTTACGGCCAATCAGTGTCGTGACTTTTCCCTGCTCCATGTGCATGCTCATGCCGAAGAGTGCCTGAATTGAACCATAAAAGGTTTCTACTCCTTTCAGGTCAAGCATGCTCTTCACCCAGATAGGCACGTTGTACTTCGGGATTGGCGCGGATATTCTTCACGGTATCGGTGGCAATGACACTGCCATGAACCAGCACGGACAGAGTATCGGCTAACGTGAAAACCGCATCCATATCATGCTCGATTAGGAGGATGGTAGTTTGCTCTCGGAGCTTGGCCAGAAATCGAATCATCCGTGCACTTTCCTCCAGTCCCATTCCGGCCATTGGCTCGTCCAATAGCAACAGGCGGGGATTCATGGCCAGAGCCATGGCGATTTCCAGCTGGCGTTGCTCGCCATGGGATATTTCGGCGGCAAGATGCCATGCACGGTCCGCCAAGCCAACCTGTTGCAGATAGGTCATGCCCTTGTCAAGCATTTTGGGGTCCTTTTGTACCGGTCGCCAGAACCGGTAAGAGTGGCCGTCGGTTCCTTGAACTGCCAACATGACATTTTCAAGTACGGTCATCGGCAAAAACACGCTGGTAACCTGAAAAGACCGAGACAGTCCCAGTTGGGCCCTGCGAGGTGCGGACAAGGAAGTGATATCGTGACCGTTGAATTCGATCTGACCGGCATCTGGCTTGAGTGCGCCAGAGACTTGGGCGATCAGGGTTGTTTTGCCCGCTCCGTTGGGACCGATGATGGCGTGGATCATTCCGGGCAGAATATCCAGTTCAACATGGTCGGTTGCCACAATCCCGCCAAAGCTCTTGCAAAGCCCGAAGATACGCAATAGCGGTTTTGTCATTGGCCGGACTGCTGGGTCTTCGAATCCAGTTTCGACAACATGCCATGGATTCCACCCTTTCCGTAGAGTACCAGCAGGACCAGCAACAGCCCGAATGGCAGATGCCAGTACTCCAGCCATGACGAATTCAGGAATTTCATGAATTCCGGCAGGTATTGTTCGAGAAATACGAAAGCGCCGGTCCCGACCAGCGGCCCGAACAGGAATCCCGAACCGCCCATGACCACCATGAATATCAGCTCACCGGAGCGAATCCAGCTCATCATTTCCGGGCTGATGAATCCAGTGAAATTGCCTAGCAGCATACCGGCAAGACCGCATATGACCCCTGAAATCACATAGCAGGTCAGGCGATAGCGGTACGTATCGAAACCCAGTGACTGCATGCGCTGTTCATTATGTTTTGCACCGACAATAACACGACCAAAATGGGAGTGAACCAGTCGGTGCACCAAAAACAGGGTTAACAGCAAGGTTGCAAATATCCAGTAATAGAGGGCAACCGGACCCTGCATGGTCAGAAAGTCCGGGAATTCGCTTCTGAAGTAAATGACCAGACCATCATCCCCGCCATACTCTTCAAGACTGACAAAGGTAAAGTAGATCATCTGACTGAAAGCCAGGGTAATCATGATGAAATACACTCCCTTGGTACGTAGACTCACCGCCCCGGTGAGGAGCGCAAAGGCGGCACTCACAACAACCGTCAACCCAAGATGGACCCAGCCATTGTAGAGATCATAGTAGGCAGGTATTCCGACACAATAGGCTCCAATTCCGATAAAAGCGGCATGCCCGAGACTGACCATGCCGCCAAATCCCATAATCAGGTTAAGGCTGGTGGCCGCAATTGCCAGTATCAATCCCCGACTCAGTAAATCCAGCAGGAACGGCTGGTCGGCCCACTGAAAAATCCATGGGGCGACCGCAAGCAACGCCAACAGTATGCAGTAGCACCTCCCGGAAATGGATGACGGCAACCAGGCCATCATGCACGGACACCTGCAGGGGGAAACAGTCCCTGTGGCCTGAATGCCAGCACAACCGCCATAAGGATATAGACCAGCATCGCAGAAAGGGCCGGTGCGGCTGTTTCGGCATGATCAAGCGACATGAATATTTTCAGCAGGTCATCCAGATAGGATCTTCCCAGAGTGTCGATCAGTCCGATCAGGATAGACGCATAGAAGGCACCTTTTACCGAACCGATGCCTCCCACAATCACGACTACAAAGGCGATAATGATGATATCGTTACCCATGCCTATGCTAGCCTCGGTAATTGGGGCGATCAGCATACCGGAAAATCCCGACATGGTGGCACCGATTGCAAAAACGATCAGGAATAGCTTGTGGATATTCACGCCAAGAGCCTCCACCATGGTTCGATTGGAAGCCCCGGCCCGTATCATCATTCCGAGACGGCTACGCGTAACCAGTACGCCCAGAATGGCTGCGACAAGCAGTCCACCAAAAATAATGACCAGCCGGTAGGTTGGCAATACCAGAGATCCCAATGTGACCTGACCGTCAAGGATTGCCGGCAGGGGAATGGCCATCCCGGAAGGACCCCAGACAATATGCACTAGCGCATCGAAAATCAGAATCAGTCCAAACGTTGCCAAAACATGGTCCAGATGATCAGCATGGTAAAGACGTCTGGCAATAACCCGTTCAATCACTGCGCCAACCACGAACATGCCTGCAAGGGCAATCAGAACGGCCACCAGAAAAGAGCCTCCGCGAGCCACGATGGAGCCACAGAAATAGGCCCCGATCATGTAAAACGACCCATGAGAAAGATTGATGAAATCCATGATCCCGAAAATAAGGGTCAATCCGGATGCCAGCAGGAACAACAGCAACCCCAGCTGCAATCCGTTCATCAATTGGGTCAGTAGCAGGCCCCAGTCCATGGAGTCATGACAATCCGGCCGAATCGTTCGAATGCGGAACTACATCTTGCACTCGGCAGCATAAGGGTCCTGGTGATTTTCAAATACGGTATCTACAATCCGGGTAGTCCAGCGCCCGGCTTCATCCTCAACCACTTCTCGAAGATAGAAATTCTGGATCGGCATGTGGTTATTGCCATAGGTGTATGGCCCGCGAACCGATTTGAAATTCGCCGCTTTCAGGGCCGCTCGAATCCCGTCCTTGTCGTCCAGGTTCCCGCCCACGGCTTCAACGGCACTGTGAATCAGCATGATCGCATCATAGGACTGTGCGCCGTAAAACGAGGGGTACTTGCCGTGTTTTTCGAGATATGCAGAGACAAACTTGCGGTTTGCCGGGGCATCCAGATCGGGCGACCAGAACATGGTCATCTTTGACCCAAGTACCGCTGACATCCCTGCTTCCTGAAAACGGGGCAAACTGATTGAGTCGACTGTGAATACCGAATACAACGGAATCTCGCTTTCCAGGCCGGCCTGCTGGTACTGCCGGATAAATGCCCCGCCAGCTTTTCCCGGATAGAACGCAAACAATGCTTCGGCACCCGATGCCTTCGCTTTGGCCAGTTCCGCTGAAAAATCCAGCTGTGCATCTGCCCCCCACTTGGTTAAATCCTTGCCGATCACTTCTCCATCGAATGTCGACTCTGTTCCAGCCACCATATCCTTGCCTGCCGCATAGTTGGGGGCCATAATGTACAACGATTTTATCCCCTGTTGCGTAAGATATTGCCCCATAGCCATGGGGGTCTGATCGTTCTGCCAGGAAGTGGAGAAGAAATTTTCATGACAGAGTACACCAGCCATTTTCGAAGGTCCGGCGTTGGCACTGATCAGAAATTTTCCCGCATCCAGTGCCGACTGGCGGGAGGCCAGCAACACATGAGACCAGATGAATCCAGTCACAAAATCAACATCATCCTGTTTAACCAGCTTGTCGGTCTTTTGCTTTCCGATATCCGGTTTGAAGCCATCATCCTCGATGATCAACTCCACATCCAGACCCCCCATCCGGTTCCCGATATGCTCCAATGCCAACTCGACCGAATTTTTCATGTCAGTGCCGATCACCCCCGCCGGTGTCGTCAATGTGGTTACGAAACCAATCCGAACTGTATCTGCCGCTACTGACAAAGAGGGTAAAGTAAAGAAAATAACCAGTAAAGTGGCACGGGAAAGGTACTGCAAGATACTCTGTAAGATACTCATTAATGTTATTCCTCTAGTTGGTACTGTGTATTAAATCGTGCACACCACAATTCGGAACTCCGAGCCGATTAACACAGCCTGTTTATTCTATTTGTTTATTGTATCTGTTATCAGCACCATTATCAAACACTGCCGGCAGTTCCAATTTTATAGGGTGTTTTCTGGTCTCCGTTTATAACGTACTGATCTTGTATTACTATTTTTTATTCATTCGGGAAAACGATTTACGGGTGATCTTTCGGGCAGGCAAACGGAACAGGCGTAATTCATTTCATGCGATTTCCCCCGTTGACTGATTGACAGACAATCCCGAAATTTTTTCACGCTGAAACAGGAATGGGAAATATCACGAGAAAGCAGCATGCTGTAATGAAAAAATCGAAAATATTCTTCACAATCACAATTAGAATTGCTGACACTACACAC
>VXPI01000190.1 GCA_009839585.1 Gammaproteobacteria bacterium | reverse complement strand
ACCGCCGAAATCCCGGCCCGCAACGGGCAAAAAAATCTCTATTTTGGGATTAGGGTACTCGCTGCTTCCAGTCTCCGGATAATACATCGTTTTGGCTGCGGCTTCTCGTTCCATGAGTCCTGATAAACGAGAAGGATTTGCCGGTTTGTATTCCATCTGCCCCCTGGTCAAATTATAATTCCAGAGCCTATCGTGCCGTCTCGGCTTGATTTCGAACAATACGGTCTCCCGACACTCAGGATCCTATCAATCCCAATCCAATCCATTGCAAATTTAATGAGTCGAGATTATACGGCCTCAGCAATTGAGGTGCTAACCGGTTTAGAGCCTGTCAGGAAGCGCCCTGGCATGTACACCGAAACAGAACGTCCGAATCATTTGGCACATGAAGTTATCGATAACAGTGTCGATGAGGCAATATCGGGTCATGCCAGCCTGATTCAGGTCAAACTGCATGAAGACGGTTCCATGACCGTCATGGACAATGGCCGGGGCATGCCGGTTGATACCCACGTTGAAGGCGCAAGCGGAGTTGAAGTAATCCTGACCCGATTACACTCCGGGGGTAAATTTACTGACAAGCACTATACCTATTCCGGCGGGCTGCATGGCGTCGGGGTATCGGTTGTCAATGCCTTGTCCTCGAGTCTGGAAGTGTGGGTCCGGCGAGATGGCGGCTTGTATTACATGGCATTTGAAAACGGGGAAAAACTCGCCGATCTGGCCCAGCAGGGTTCCTCACCTCGTGGCAAGACAGGTACGACTTTGCGATTCATGCCCGATCCTGCGTTTTTCGATACTACCCAGTTTCATATTCCGACCTTGAAACGCAATTTGCGGGCCAAGGCAGTGCTATGCCCGGGTCTCAGTGTTGATTTTCAAGATGAAGCCAATCCAGAGCATGATGAGAACTGGCAATACCACGATGGGCTTGTCGAATACTTGCGTGATTTGACCGGACCCCTGTCTGTGCTGCCCACCCCTCCCTGCCCGGGGCAATACCGGCATGAATCGGGTGAAGCCGACTGGGTCGTTTGCTGGGTTGAAGAGGATGGAGAAGGTCCAGCCGAGAGTTATGTCAATCTCGTGCCCACCGCACAGGGCGGGACGCATGTCACCGGATTTCGAGCCGGGTTGACTGAGGCATTACGCGAGTTTTGCGAATTTCGCAATCTGCTCCCGCGGGGTATCAAGCTGACTCATGAAGATGTCTGGAAGAAATGCTCGTTTATCCTGTCAATCAAGATTCCTGAACCCCGATTCAGCGGACAGACCAAGGATCGACTTTCCTCAAAGGAAGCCGGAACCATGGTACAGACGGGTGTCAAGGACTCCTTGGCCCTGTGGTTGAATCAGCATATCCCGGTGGCTGAACGTATCGCTCAAATTGCCATAGAACTGGCCCAGATCAGACAAAAATCTACCAGGCAGGTCAAACGAAAGAAAGTTGGATCAGGGCCTGCACTGCCCGGCAAGCTTGCCGACTGCACCAGTGATAATATTGATGAAACCGAACTGTTTCTGGTTGAGGGGGATTCGGCTGGTGGTTCAGCCAAACAGGCAAGGGATCGGGTCACGCAGGCCGTGATGCCGCTTCGGGGCAAGATTCTGAATACCTGGGAAGTTGAATCATCGGAGGTACTGGGCTCACAGGAGGTGCATGATATTGCCATTGCGCTCGGCATTGATCCGGGTACCGAGGACCTCTCGGGGCTAAGGTATGGTCGAGTGTGCATTCTTGCCGATGCGGATTCTGACGGTGCTCACATAGCCACCTTGCTCTGTGCATTATTCATGAAGCACTTTCCGAAGCTCGTTAAAGAGCGCAAGGTTTGTGTTGCCATGCCGCCACTGTATCGGATTGATGTTGCCAAGCATGTGTTTTATGCCATTGATGATGAAGACCGGGACGACATATTGAAACGCATTGAGCAAGAAGGAATCCGGGGCAAGGTCGGTATTCAACGCTTCAAGGGGCTTGGTGAGATGAATCCATTGCAGCTTCGTGAAACCACCATGAATACGGAAACCCGGAATCTCTTTACCCTGGAACTCGGCGATCAGGATAAAGCAACGGAACTAATGGATATGCTGCTGTCCAAGAAACGCTCGGGAGATCGAAAAAGCTGGTTGAATGAAAAAGGCGATCAGGCCGAAAACCCCTGATGCTGCGCCGTGCTGACTCTGTGAGAGGGGTCAGTTCAGATTGTCGAGCACTTTTGCTGCAGCTGCAACGGTTGCTTCAATGTCATCCTCACTGTGGGCCATCGATACAAATCCGGCTTCAAATGCAGAAGGCGCTAGATAAATACCCTGTTCCAGCATACCGTGAAAAAACTGTCGGAAACGTTCCTGATCGCAGTTCATGACATCGGCATAACAATCTACGCTTTCCTTTTCGGTAAAAAACAGGCCAAACATGGCCCCAACCTGATTGACGCACATCGTGACACCGGCCGATTCAGCCGCCTCCAAAATACCGGCAACCAGCCGTTTTGCAGAAGACTCCAAAGCGTGAAACAGGTCCGGCTCATTGATCTCCCTTAGTGTTGCAAGCCCGGCTGCCATGGCCACGGGATTGCCGGAGAGGGTGCCTGCCTGATAGACATCTCCATCCGGCGAAAGGCAGGCCATCACATCCTCTCTGCCTCCAAATGCACCAACTGGCATTCCACCGCCGATAATCTTGCCTAGTGTCGTGATATCGGCAGTGACCCCATATCGACCTTGAGCTCCCTGCGGACCGACCCGGTATCCAGTCATTACCTCATCCATAATGAGCAGGGCACCGTGATTCTCGCAGAGTTCCTTGATGCCGGACAAAAAGCCTTCAGCTGGCGGTATACAGTTCATGTTTCCCGCCACGGGTTCAATGATTACTGCAGCAATTTGACCCTTCATCGCATCGAACAGTGTCTTGACCGAATCGAGATCATTGTAGGTCGCCGTCAGGGTATGCTCTGCCACTGCAGCAGGCACTCCCGGAGAGGTCGGCACTCCAAATGTCAATGCTCCCGAGCCAGCCTTGACAAGCAGACAGTCTGCGTGACCGTGGTAGCAACCCTCAAACTTGATAATCGCATCACGTCTGGTAAACCCTCTTGCAAGGCGAATCGCCGACATGGTCGCTTCAGTCCCAGAATTGACCATGCGGATTTTTTCAATCCAGGGAAGTTGCTGACAAATCAATGTCGCAAGCCGTGTTTCAATCTCGGTTGGAGCACCATAACTGAGTCCCAAATCAGCCTGTGTCTTGACCGCATTAATGACCGATGGGTGTGCATGCCCCAGAATCATCGGCCCCCAGGATCCTACATAATCAATGTAGCGTGTACCGTCTTCGGCATAGAGGTAGGCACCGTTTGCATGGTGGATAAATACCGGGGTTCCGCCAACCGACTTAAAAGCCCGAACCGGCGAATTAACGCCCCCGGCAATCACGTTTCTTGCTTGATCAAACAATATCGCGTTATCAGTCATTGTTTACGCTAACCGGTTTTGTGATTTCAAGTAACTGGATGATTTTGCTGCGTACTGATTTGAGCTGGCCCGCTTCCAGCAAAAACAGGGCCTTTTCGTCGAATTCGGTGCTGAGCCAGATAAATGGCATATCATCCAGCAATACCTCAAGTCGTTCTGATGCGGTGCCCGACTCAACGACAATTATACCGTTTGGGGTTAGATACTTGCCAGATTCAATGAGCATTTCGAGCATGAAGTCCAACCCATCTTCACCTGCATGAAAGGCAATGTCGGGTTCCTTGCGGTATTCTGGCGGTAACGTTCTGAACCGGTCAGTCGAGACATAGGGGGGATTGCACACAATCAGGTCAAAGCCCTGGTCAATACCCTCGAACATGTTGCCTTTGTTCAAACGGACACGCTCCTGCAAACCATAATCCGCGATATTTCGGGAAGCTACGTCCAGTGCATCGCCCGATATATCGCTGGCAAGAACCGTTGAATTCGGAAAAGCCAAGGCACAGCAAATAGCTATACATCCACTCCCACAACAAAGATCGAGCACGGTTTCGACCTGATCCGGGTCGACCCATGGCCGAAATTGATCGGGGATCCATTCCGCAAAATAAGAGCGTGGAATGATCGCTCTTTCATCAATATAGAAGCGTTGTCCCGAGAACCATGCTTCTTTCAGGATATAAGCCAGGGGTTTTCGGGAAAGGATGCGCTCACGGGTTATTTCCTGAAGGTTTGAAGCGTCATCATCGTTCAAGACCGGATCGTGTGGATGGTCTTTTTCCAGGCACTCCGGGAAATCCGCGCTTGATGCGGCATATACGATACGCAATGCCTCATCCTCTGCATTCTGGAAACCCTGACCATAACTGAGGTTGGCCGCCTCAAGTTGCTGAGTGGTCTTGACGACCGCCTCAGAGAATCTCACGAGGGTCCTTTATGGATATGGGTGAAATCGGCAAATCAAGCGCTAGCGATTTCGTTTTGAAAATAGTGGAATTACCGGTTATAGCGGGTCTGGAATCGACTGACTCGTCCGGCTGTATCGACAATTTTTTGCTTGCCTGTATAGAAAGGATGACATGTTGAGCAAATTTCAACATACAAGTCACGGCCCAGTGTCGAGCGTGTTTCAAAGGTTGTGCCGCAAGCACAGGTAACCTTGATATTGGAATATCCAGGATGAATATCAGGCTTCATCAGAGTCCCCCCGAGTCATTTATCTGTTGCATGTATCTGACCTTTTTGGCCAGGATGTGCGATGCTATATGGAATAACCCCAGGAGTCAAGCCAATGTGCGGGTTCACCACATGTGGGACATACGGGTTCGGTTACGCACATTGCTGAAGGTGCTTCATTGGGGTCATGAGTTCAAGAGCGTAGCGGGATCTCACGCTGTTGTAGAAGTGCCGGCAGTCGGCGAGTGCCTAGCTGGCCTCGCGGACATTGAACTCGCCGGTGTACTGGTGTACTGGCTCCGGAACTCGATCCTGGCGCTGTCGCTGGCTCTTTCCATGACGCCGTTCAGCCGGGGGCTTCTGGGGGACAGGACAGACAGCGGTATGCCCAGGGCCTGGCAGGCCTCTTCGAACCCGGCACGGAATTCGCTGCCACCATCGACCTGGATCGACCGGAGCGGGTACGGCAGGTCCTCGATGACGGCAGCCAAGAAGCATTTCGCATTGCCGGCGGTGGAGCGGGAGAATGACCGGGTCACCATGAACCTGCCGCTCGGGCAAGTGGCTTGGCACTCCTTGAGCGTCCTGCCGTCGCAGGACCCGTGCCCCGCCTCACCAGCGCAGAACCTGAAGCCGAGGACGTTCTCCGGTGCGGCTCCTTCGCTCTCCCGGCGCACCGCCTCCAGCCCGAAGGACAGGTCCCGGGCGCCATACGCCGGCTTCGGTTGCAGCCTCGGTCGCACAGTTGAATGCCGAGGCACTCTCCGCCCTTGCCTACACACA
>VXPI01000067.1 GCA_009839585.1 Gammaproteobacteria bacterium | reverse complement strand
GCCCAAGGACATGCGTATGAATTTGCGATTGGTCGCCTTGGCGATCGACTCGCCCAATGAAGTTTTGCCCACCCCCGGCGGTCCAACCAGACACAGGATCGCCGCCTTCGGTTTCTTGACGCGGGTCTGAACCGCCAGATATTCAAGAATCCGCTCTTTTACTTTTTCAAGCCCGTAATGATCATCATCAAGAATTTTCTGGGCTCGCTTGAGATCCCTGGATACTCGAGTTCGAGTCTTCCACGGCAAGGCGAGCAAACTGTCAATATAGTTGCGGACTACGGTGGCCTCGGCAGACATCGGGGACATCATGCGCAATTTCTTGAGCTCGGACTCGGCTTTTTCCCTGGCTTCCTTGCTCATGCCTGCTTTTGAAATGCGTTGTGCCAGCTCATCGTTTTCGTTTGTACCTTCCTCGCTGTCCCCCAATTCCTTCTGGATAGCCTTGAGTTTTTCATTCAGGTAGTACTCGCGTTGCGAGCGCTCCATCTGTTTCTTGACCCGGGCACGGATGGTTTTCTCGACCTGGAGCCCTTCGACTTCCTCAGCCAGTTTTACCAGCACATATTCAATCCTGGCAGTTTGATCTACCATCTCCAGGATTTTCTGTTTCTCATCGTTTTTAATGTTGATATGCGCGGCAATGATGTCTGCTATGGGGCCGACTTCATCAACCTTGTTCAACGATGAAAGAATCTCGGCTGGCACCTTGGAGTCGAATTTGACGAATTTCTCGAATTCGGTAATCGCTGTATGCACCAGGGCTGTTGACTCTGAAGTGTTTATTTCAGCCTCTTCGATCAATTCAAGATCACAGACAAAGCAGCTTCCAAAGTCCTTGAACTTCAGGGTATTCGCCCGATGCTCTCCTTCCACCAGCAGCTTGACTGCCCCATCCGACATTTTCAGCATCTGCAGGATGGAGGCTACGGTTCCGGTCCGGTAAACCTGATCAATGCTCGGGTCGTCATGAACCGCATCACGCTGGGTAACCAGGAAAATCTTCTTGTCTTTTGTATCCATGGCCATTTCCAGCGCCTGAATCGACTTCTTCCGGCCCACAAACAACGGGATCACCATACGCGGAAATACTACTACATCCCGAAGCGGCAATACGGGTACCCCCGTTAAGAATAACTGTTCCTGCTTACTCACTGGAAACCCCTCATGGTTGATTCCGTTAACTCAATCAACTGCTGCATTTGTTCACGCTACCTAAGAGGAAGAACCTGCAACAGACTTCTTGTCCGTTTCATCGCTGTATACATACAGCGGACGCGAACCTTCCGAAATCACCGAACCATCCACCACCACTTTGACGACCCCCTTGATTGAGGGTAACTCATACATAGTTTCGATCAGGGAATTTTCCATGATGGAACGCAGGCCCCGTGCACCCGATTTCCGGTCCATGGTCTTGATGGCGATCTGTTCGAGGGCATCCTTGCGAAACACCAGATCCACTTCTTCCAGTCCGAACAAGCATTGGTACTGCTTGATCAGGGAGTTCTTGGGTTCCTGAAGGATTCTGACCAGGGATTCCTTGTCCAGCTCTTCAAGTGTTGCAACCACTGGCAGTCGACCGACAAACTCGGGAATCAATCCGTACTTGATCAGATCCTCGGGTTCAAGCTGATTCAACAACTTACTGGATCTTTCCTTGTCGGACTTGTCCTTGATGTCAGCCCCGAATCCGATGCCCGATTTTTCAGTCCGGTTCTGGATGATTTTCTCAAGTCCGGCGAACGCACCACCACAGATAAACAGGATATTCTTGGTATTGACCGAAATAAACTCCTGCTGGGGATGTTTTCGCCCGCCCTGCGGCGGTATCGAGGCATTCGTGCCTTCGATCAATTTCAGCAAGGCCTGTTGCACACCTTCACCGGAAACATCCCGAGTGATCGATGGATTTTCCGATTTACGGGAAATCTTGTCGATCTCGTCAATATAGACGATACCGGTTTCGGCCTTCTCCGTGTCGTAATCGCAATTTTGCAGGAGTTTCTGGATGATGTTCTCAACATCCTCGCCCACATATCCTGCCTCGGTGAGAGTAGTTGCATCGGCAATCGTAAAAGGCACTTTCAGCTGGCGTGCCAGCGTTTCAGCCAGCAGGGTCTTGCCAGAGCCAGTCGGCCCAATCAGCAGGATGTTGCTTTTGGAAATCTCGACTTCTTCGCCTTCCTTTTCGTTTTCGATACGTTTGTAGTGATTGTAGACTGCGACCGACAGCAGTTTTTTGGCGCTCTCTTGCCCGATCACGTAATCATCAAGAATTTGATGAATTTCCCTGGGCCTGGGAAAGGACTTGTAATGCTCGCCAAATGGATGATGCTGGTTATTCTGATCATCCTCTTCCCGCATGATGTTATTGCAAAGCTTGACGCACTCATCACAAATATAGACCGACGGTCCTGCGATCAGTTTCTTGACGTCCCGTTGGCTTTTGCCACAGAACGTGCAGTGCAGGATTTTCCCACCTTTTTTGGATCGGTTAGCCATACTATAGATTCAGCCCATTTAAAGAAAAGTAAAGAATCGCCTAGATTACCGGATAAACATATATCCGATTTTACAACTCGTAGCTGGACAATGCCAAACGGATTTTAAGCGATTATTTCCTATATGCGGGATACTTCAGATGTTTTCCGGCTCACCGCGTGATGTCAAAACGGTATCAATCAGTCCGTATTTTGCGGCATCCGAAGCACTCATGAAATGATCTCGATCAGTATCTGCCTTGATACGTTTGAGGGTCTGGCCGGTGTGGTCTGAAAGAATCCTGTTCAAACGGTCTCTGGTCCCGAGTATCTCGCGGGTATGAATTTCGATATCTGTAGCCTGACCCTGAGATCCACCCATGGGTTGATGAATCATGATTCTCGAATGGGGTAATGCGAAGCGCTTGCCCTTCGAACCACCTGCCAAAATCACGGCACCCATACTGGCGGCCTGCCCAACACACACTGTACTGACATCCGGCCGAATAAACTGCATGGTGTCATACACCGCAAGACCGGATGACACGACGCCGCCCGGAGAGTTGATATACAGGGAAATATCCTTTTCGGGGTTTTCGGACTCGAGAAACAACAGTTGGGCAATAATCAGATTGGCCATGTGATCGTTAACCGTGCCGATCATGAATACTACGCGCTCTTTCAGAAGTCGCGAATAGATATCAAAAGCCCGCTCACCTCTACCGGTGGTTTCGACCACCATGGGAATCAGGCCAATATTCCGTGTTGCCTCTTGGTCATCGGTATGTTGATTGGTCATCTTTCAAATATTCGTTTAGGGGTGCCAAGTGTCAAATCCGAACTCAACGATCACGCTAGCTGCCTAACTAGTGATGAAGATCATGGTCCGGATTCATAGGTGCTAACATATTCCGTTGTGGACTTCGCTGTCTCCATAATCTTTTCGATCGCCTTTTTTTGGCGAAAGGCCATGTGCATACGCTGGAATGTAATTTCATTGCCCAATGTAAATCGTACAAACTGGTCAGGGTGCTCATATCCCTGGGCACGTTCCAGGACAAATTCCTCAAACTGTTTTTTATCCATTTCGGACTCATAATATTTGCCAAATATATGATCAATAACCAGTTGAAACAAATTATTTTTCTTGCGAACCTCAATTTCAGTTTCACTCAGGTTCGGTATATTTTTCTCATCCAGCACCGGATAAGCGCCAAACCCCGAGCCATTATTAAGATACATACAACGGGGTATGGTAATCTCCCGGCTTGTTTCGTTTCTCTCATACAAGGCCTTTTCAATGCTGATGCTGTTTAAGTCCTCCAGCTTTTCCTTCATGCTCCTTTCCAGCTCTGCGGCAACCTGTTTTTTCAACTCTTCCAGACCACCCTTGACCTCTAGTTTTTCAGCAAGTGCATCATCGACCTGTGGCTCCTCCTTAAACTTTTCAACCTTATGGATTAGGATCGATAAATTGCGTTTCAGTTCGTCTGATGGTGCAGCACCTGTCAGAAACGAGTTAGGATCAAATTCAAATTCGATCCGGTCTCCCGAACGAACCCCTTCAAGCGCCTTGTCAAACTGTTTCATGTTCGGGCTGCGACCGGTGAAATAAAACATCTCTGGCGAAAAGTCCTCATCGGTTAGTTGGTCCAGTCGATACTGCAGGGTGATTCGTTGATTTCGGTCGCTTGAGACTTCTATTTCAACATACTCAGCATGCTCGACGGCAATTTTCGTGAGAGAGTTCTGGATGTGTTCTTCCTTGATTTCAGATTCACTGACCACGACAGGCAGATTCTCATAGGCAGAATCAGGAATTTCCGGTAGTACTTCAATTGTCACGGAAAATTCATACTCACTGCCGCGCGTGTGGAGATCGAAGTCAAGCGAAGTAAAGCCGGCAACCTTCAATTCCTTCGCTTCAAAGGCATCCTTGACCCAGTGTGGTATTTTGTCTTGAACAATCTGGCTCGAAAGCGCTGGCCCATAGCGCTGGATCATGACCTTGAATGGAATCTTGCCCGGCCTGAATCCAGGCAATTTCGCATTTTTCGCGTACTCATGCACTTGCTTGTCCACTTCGGAATCGATCCAGTCAGGTGGAATGCCAATAGTGAGTTTGTGTTCTAACGGATTGTCTAGTTTTTCTACTGAAACCTGCATTGAAATGAACCTGAATGCCTGGTTTTGTTGTTGCCGTAGCCGTTATTGGCTACAACTCAAGGTCAAATTGCCACGGTTATTTTAGGAAGCTGGTGCGAAAGGAGAGACTCGAACTCTCACGGGTTACCCCACTGGAACCTAAATCCAGCGCGTCTACCAATTCCGCCACTCTCGCACATAAGGCCCCTTTCTGCATTGCTGTAGCAATGCTGAAAGAGATTTTCCCAAAGAGGTCGAGCTGGGGTGAACGATGGGACTCGAACCCACGACAACCGGAATCACAATCCGGGGCTCTACCAACTGAGCTACGCTCACCATAATCTTTAATATGAACCATCAATTATAACCATTGTTTGGCGCGCCCGACAGGACTCGAACCTGTAACCTACGGCTTAGCTTACCCACTACGACTTTCGTCGCCTCAATCGTCCATGACCGAGTTTGGGGTCTGGACTATATCTTCACCATTTCAGGTGGAGCACGTATAGTCTCTACGGATCCCCCAACGAATATTTCAATCCGTCACGGTTTCCTCGGTATTGCCATCGTCAGCGAACCGGCTTGTTTCGCCGTTTTTTCGTTCCGTTAAGGTTTTACCGATACAGTGCTCTCCACTCTACGGGTTTATTTCCCCGCAGAGGCTCCTATTTTCGAGAATCGACTAAGGACAACCGAAGTCGAAACCCGACGCATAAAGGCCGTTGCTCTATCCAATTGAGCTACGGGCGCTCTCGACAATGAAAATAAAATGGTCGGGGTAGAGAGATTCGAACTCCCGACATCCTGCTCCCAAAGCAGGCGCGC
>VXPI01000004.1 GCA_009839585.1 Gammaproteobacteria bacterium | reverse complement strand
GTCCGGCCATTCGGTCTGTAGCCACTCCTCAATCCAGCTCATGACGCGGGCAGCACCGCCTGTAGTGGTGGTCATGTGATAATGATTTTCACCAATCCGGGTTGTGACCCCATCATCAAAAATCATGCCATGTTCATTCAGCATCAGGCCATATCGACATCGACCAGTTTCGAGCTTGTCCCACGCATTGGTGTACAGCATGTTGAGGATCCACCTTGTGTCCTTGCCCTGCAGGTCGATCTTGCCGAGGGTCGAAGCATCCAGCAATCCTCCGGTTTGCCGTACCTGTCGACATTCGCGCTGAACCGCGGCATGCATGGTCTCATTCCCGAGAGAAAAGTATCGCGGCCGCTTCCAGTCACCAACATCCTCATAAACGGCATGGGCCTGATCATGCCAGGGATGCATGGGAGTCTTGCGCTTCTGGAGAAACAACTCGCCACAGTCATGCCCAACAATTGATCCCATGGTCAGCGGTGTATAAGGCGGCCTGAATGTGGTAACACCGAGGTCAGGGACAGGCAGGTTCCTTATTTCGGACAGGGCAGCCAGCGCATTAAGATTCGAGGTCTTGCCCTGATCTGTGCCCATGCCGGTTGTGGTATATCGCTTCAGGTGTTCAACCGATTCATAGCCCTCTCTCACTGCAAGATGAATGTCTCCAATGGTTGCGTCGTTGTGCAGCTCATGAAAATGCTTTGTCTTGCCCTGGCCAATTGGATGTCTGGTCGGCAGGATCCAGAGTGGCCTCTGGGGCGTGTACTCCAGCTGGCCGGTTTTAATCTCGTCCAGTTGCTGATCGGCATTGAAGCCAGCACGCCTTGCGGCTTCACAGCCGGCTGCATGGCCTTCTTCCATGCATTCTTTGGAGAACCAGGTCGCCTGGCAGGAGCCGGCGAGAATTACCGGGTTGTTTTGTGATGGCTGGTCAGCCAAAAAGCAATGATGGACATCATCAAACCTGAGTTTGCCCCTGGATTGGCTGAACAGGTGAATCGTGGGATTCCAGCCGCCGGATATGCCAACTAGATCGCAGGGCAGTTTCTGCTTTTTCCCGATGGCTTCCAGTCCATCTTCGGACAACTCCATTACTTCAAGATGGCGAAGGCGGCCTCTTGAATAACCCACACCGGTAATTATGCTATTGGCAAGGATTCGAATTCCACGACTGTCTGCAGAGTCGACCATGGCACCAGCGGGACTGGTTCGAATATCAATGATGCTGACCTGACCACCTTCATCCGCAATATCCAGAGCAGCATGGTAGGCTGAATCGTTGTTGGTCAGGATAATGCAGTTTTTACCCGGAAGCGTGGAATAGCGGTTGATGTAGGTGCGTATTGCACCAGCCAGCATGATGCCTGGACGATCATTATCCGCAAAAACCAGCGGTCGTTCGATGGCCCCGGTTGCCATGACTACCTGTCTGGCACGAATCTTCCACAGACGTTCCTTGGGTGAGTTGACCGAAATCCGGGGACCGAGATATTCGCTCACGCGCTGATTGGCCACCAGAAAATTATAGTCATAGTAGCCGGCCACAGTGGTGCGGTTGAGCAGCACGACATTCGACATGGCTTTCAGCTCGGCAACCCTGGAATCGATCCATTCGTGGCACGGCATGCCGTTGACCAGAATGTTTTCGCTTAGCAACATGCCGCCGAATTCGGATTTCTCGTCAGCCAGAATCACCCGACAGCCGGTTTGGCCTGCGGCAATCGCTGCCTGAATTCCTGCAGGGCCCCCGCCAATCACCAGAACATCGCAATGGGCATAGGTCTTGTCGTAAAAATGCGGATCGGGTTCGGTTGGCGAGCGACCAAGTCCGGCAGCCTTCCTGATGTATTTCTCATAGGTCATCCAGAATGAAGCCGGCCACATGAAGGTCTTGTAGTAGAAACCGGCAGGCAGGATGCGGGAGAACCATGAATTCACTATACCGAAGTCAAATTTGCAGGATGGCCAGCAATTCTGGGAATGGGCAACCAACCCCTCGTAGATTTCGATTTCAGTCGCTCTTCGATTGGGTTCGGTGTAGGCGTTTTCTTCGAGTTGGACCAGTGCGTTCGGTTCTTCAGGACCTGCGGTGTAAATCCCCCGTGGTCGATGATACTTGAAACTCCGGCCGACCAGATGGATTCCATTGGCTAATAACGCCGATGCCAGCGTATCGCCTTCATAGCCTTCATAGGCCCGGTTGTCGAACCAGATACGGATCGACTTTCTGCGATTCAATCGCGCATCATGCTCAAGCCGGTTGATTTGTTTCTTCATCTGACAATTCGGGGATAGATTCACCCGGGCGGTACGTAGCATGAACATGATCGGATGCGGTATTGCGAATCACGTTAAACCAGCGTCGACAACCGTGGCTATGGACCCAGCGTTCGTAATGAACACCTTTTGGGTTCTTGCGAAAGAACAGGTAGTCACCCCATTGTTCCTCATCCAGATCGTATGGGTTTTCAGGACGTGCGATATGTGCTTCACCTTGAGCCGAGAATTCAGTCTGATCGCGATAACCGCACCATGGACACTTGATCAACAGCATCAGTGCGCTACCGCTGCTGCGGCCCCCTCGTCAATCAGGGCTCCGGTATTGAACCGGTTAATCGAAAACGGTTCGGCGATTGGATGCATGTCTCCTGCCTTGATCGAGTGGGCAAAAACATGACCGGAACCCGGGGTGGCCTTGAAGCCTCCAGTCCCCCAGCCGCAATTGAAGAACAGGTTGTTGACCGGGGTTTTCGAGATCAATGGCGAACGGTCAACGGTTACATCGACAATCCCGCCCCATTGCCTGAGCATTTTCAGTCTTGAGAAGATGGGGTAGAGTTCTACTATCGGTCCCACAGTGTGCTCAATAATGTCGAAACTGCCACGCTGGGAATAGGACAGGTAGGCATCGGAGCCTGCACCGATCACCAGTTCACCCTTGTCGGACTGGCTGATATAGGCATGAATGGCACCAGACATTACGACACAGTCGAGAATCGGTTTCACTGGTTCCGAGACCAGTGCCTGCAGTGGAAATGATTCAATGGGAAGTCGAAAGCCAGCCATCTCGGCAAGCACGCTGCAGTGTCCGGCCACCACGCAACCGACTTTTCCAGCCCCGATTCTGCCGCGCGTGGTTTCCACCCCCTTGACGGTATTGTTCTCGATATGAAATCCGGTCACCTCACAGTTCTGGATGATATCGACACCGAGACTGTCGGCCGCTCTGGCATAGCCCCAGGCCACGGCATCGTGTCTTGCGGTGCCGCCACGTTTTTGGAGGAGTGCACCATGAACCGGATAACGACAATCCAGATTGATGAACGGGACCATCTCCCTGACCTGTTGAGGCGTCACAAATTCCGAGTCGATTCCATTCAGGTAGATGGCATTGCCACGCCGTCCGATTTCCTGCATGTCATGCACGGAATGCGCCAAATGCAGCAATCCTCTTTGTGAGAACATGACGTTGTAGTTCAGATCGGTGCTGAGTCCTTCCCAGAGCTTCATGGCATGCTCGTAGATTCCGGCCGATTCGTCCCACAGGTAGTTGGATCGAACAATGGTGGTGTTACGCCCGGTATTACCGCCACCCAGCCAGCCCTTTTCGACTACAGCGACATCCTGAATGCCGCATTCCCTGGCGAGGTAGTAGGCAGTAGCCAGACCGTGCCCGCCCCCACCGACGATCACGACTTCATAGTCGCGTTTTGGTTCGGCATCGCGCCAGGCTTTCTGCCAGCCCTGATGATAGTTGAGGGCATTGCGGGCGAGGCTGAAAATAGAGTATGTTTTCGGTGTTACTGCCATATACCGGATCTTCTCGACGAGGCAGGGTAGGCTGCCAAGGCCATATGTGTAAATCCTGATCCCATACTGTCAGAACTCGACGCCCTGGACAGCCTTGATGCCCTTTTCAAAAGCATGCTTGATCTTGGTCATCTCGGAAACGGTATCGGCCGCTTCAATTACTTCTTTCGGGGCGTTTCGGCCAGTGAGAATCAAGTGTAGCCATTTGGGCTTGTCGTTCACGATAAAATCAGCAATCTCGGCACCGGATATCCAGCCATAGCCACTGCAGTAATTGATCTCATCCAGCATCACCAGATCGTATTTTTCAGAAAGAATCTTTTGCTTGCTGAATTCCCAGATACTGCGACTGGTTTTAATGTCCTGTTCCGGATTTTTTGTATCCCAGGTAAAACCATCTCCGAGCGTATGCCATTCGATATTGTCGAAGCGGCCTGCAGCCTGGCGTTCACCGGTTTTCCATTTGCCCTTGATATACTGGATGACGCAGACATCGTGCCCCCATCCGGCAGCTCGGAAGACCACCCCAAAACCACTGGATGACTTGCCCTTGCCCTCACCGGTATGCACTAGTGTGATACCCTGTCTTCGCTCTCTGGATTTCATAAACTGCCTTTCAGATCAACTTCAGTATAAAGTTGCGATTATATCCGTTAAATTACAAGAGACAGTCTATCTTCATTGAATTGGGTTACACTCAAATGCCCATTATGCCCAAATATCCAGAATGCGTAGAAACAGGCGGATTTTAGTTGGAGTAACGGGCGGTATTGCCGCCTACAAATCACCGGATCTGGTACGTCGGCTGATTGACAGGGGTGGTGATGTACGGGTGGTGATGACCGAGGCAGCCTGCGAATTCATTACGCCTCTGACCCTTCAGGCGGTCAGTGGACATCCCGTGCATCAATGCCTGCTTGATGCTGAAGCAGAGTCGGGAATGGGGCACATCGAGCTTGCACGATGGGCCGAGATCATTGTGATTGCACCCGCAACGGCCAATTTTATTGCTGGCATGGTGAGCGGAAAGGCAGATGACTTGCTAACCACGTTGATTCTGGCCTCGGAAGCCGACATTGCCGTGGCCCCTGCCATGAATCGACAAATGTGGCAGAACCCGGTAACCCAGGACAATCTCGAGGTGCTCAAACAGCGGGGGGTGCGCATTATTGGCCCGGCTGAAGGTGGTCAGGCTTGCGGGGAAGTAGGTCCTGGGCGTATGAGCGAACCGGATGAAATCGCTCAGGAATTGCTGGGTGACGGCATGCCAAAACTACTCGCTGGTGTGCGTATTACCCTGACCGCCGGACCGACATGGGAAGCTATTGATCCTGTGCGCGGAATTACCAACCGGAGCTCGGGAAAAATGGGATTTGCGCTTGCCGAGGCAGCGAGAGACTTCGGTGCTGAAGTAACCTTGATCAGCGGGCCGGTTGCGCTGGAGACTCCCTCAGGTGTCGAGCGTATTGATGTGGTGTCTGCCCAGGATATGTTTGACAAGGTACAGGGGCATATCGGCAATGCCGACATGTTCATTGGTGTTGCTGCCGTGAGTGACTATCGTCCTGTCCTGCGTGCAGAGAACAAGATTAAGAAGGACACCGAATCGATGGAACTCAAGCTGATCAGGACCCCTGATATTCTGAGATCGGTGGCTGAACTGGAAAATCCACCATTCACTGTCGGGTTTGCAGCAGATACCGAACGTATTGA
>VXPI01000085.1 GCA_009839585.1 Gammaproteobacteria bacterium | reverse complement strand
GCTCATTATCATCAATGCTTATAAAAATTACCCCGTCCTCGCGTAATAACTGACGGGCGAGTTTAAGACGCGGATACATGAATGCCAACCAACCACTGTGACTACGGGTGCTAAACACATTGTGCAAATAATCGGTAGTTTCTTCATTCATACCGAATTGTGCTACCAAATTCGCATCACTTTGTCTGAAGTCGTCCTTATAAACAAAATTTTCGCCCTTTGTGTTGTAGGGCGGATCGATATAGATCATCTTTATCTTGCGGAAATAGTTCTGATAGAGGATTTTCAGTACATCAAGATTGTCTCCACGAATAACTACATTACTGGTGTTGTCAAAATCTTTGCTCTGCTCCCACTCGGTTTTCAATTCATAATTGGTCGGACTATCCGCCTGTGCCCGCGCCAAACCTTTACCAGCGAAAGTCAGTTCATAGCCTTGGTCATGGCTGGTGCTGTTTGCAATATCCACTACATCTCGAAGTGCCTTGACATCCACATGTCCATCAACATTCACCAGACATGGCAATAACTCACGTAATCTTTCCCGTAATGCTTCCTGATCTCTTTCAAACCGTTTCTTGCTATCAGTGATGGCAATGCCGTGATTTTTTGCTTCTGACTGCTTTATCATAATTGTTGTCAAAGTCTACTGTTGCACTTTAGAGAGTGGGCATCAAGATTTACCGAATGGAACAAATCTGGCACACATAATGTTGTTTTTCGTATACAGCTTAATAGTCATTCTTATCTATTATGTTATTACTCAGGGATGCCCACTTTTCTATCGCATGAACGGGAGACCTCAACTCCTGTTAATATGACTGCAACTAATTTATCATCCCAACAAATTACCCTTTTACCTATTTGGTTGATCATGCCCACAACGAACTGACTAGGAAAAACCGGAACCAGTGATCGAGGCGTATGGCAGACTGCCCTTGTTGCAGCAAGGGTCCGGGGTTCAGGACAG
Source organism: Gammaproteobacteria bacterium (assembly GCA_009839585.1). Lineage (GTDB taxonomy): Bacteria > Pseudomonadota > Gammaproteobacteria > Arenicellales > Poriferihabitantaceae > Poriferihabitans. The sequence goes on along the minus strand of VXPI01000085.1, from coordinate 4,559 downwards.
ATCAGACAGGAAATTTCGGCTCCTTTCTCTTCTAATCAATCCGGAAGCTGGCGTGAGCGTGCGGCCCGGTTACAGAATATACACAAAAATAAACAGTCCCAGCCAGACCACATCGACAAAGTGCCAGTACCAGGCTGCCGCTTCAAACGCAAAATGCCGTTGCCCCGAGAAATGGCCCAGCATCGCCCGGACCAGCATCACCAGCAGAATAATCGCACCCAGCGTTACATGCAGTCCGTGAAAACCTGTCAGCATGAAAAAAGTGGAGCCGTAGATTCCACTGCTCAGCTTCATGCCTTGATCATAGGCATACACGTATTCGTATCCTTGCAGGAATACGAATATAAACCCCAGTAAAACCGTCAGGAACAACCCATAGACAAACTGTTTCCGATTGTTGACCTTGATCGCATGGTGTGCCCAGGTCACAGTCAGCCCGGAAGTCAGCAGGATGACGGTGTTGATAAACGGCAATGGCCACCACCCCATATGGTAGTCGCTTCCACCCAAATCATCAGGGCCGTTGGTGGGCCAAATCTCGGAATACCCGGGCCATAGCAGATTATGGGTCGACAACCCGTCTCCCTCGCCAAGCAGCCACGGCACTGAAAACTCACGTGCATAGTAGAGTGCCCCGAAGAACGCAGCAAAAAACATCACTTCGGAAAAAATAAACCAGCACATGCCCATCCGAAACGACATATCTTCCCATTTGCGATAAGTACCGGCCTCGCTCTCATTAACGACCTGGCCAAACCATCCGAATAACATGATGATGAACAGGATAAAGCCGACTACCATCATGGTGGGGCCCAGCAGACTTCCATTCAGATACGAGGCAAATCCGCAAAACAAGATGGTCAACGAGATCGAACCGACCAATGGCCACTTTGCGGCCTCTGGAACGAAGTATTTATCCTGGATAGCTTGTGACATAGTGAATACTCAAATGATTCAGTTAATTCTGCTGTTTACATCAAAAAAGGTGTAGGAAAGCGTCAGTGTATTGATGTCATCCGGCAACTCGGGATCAACCACAAACACCAGAGGCATTTGACGGGATTCATGCGGGTCAAATGACTGCTGCACGAAGCAGAAACATTCGGTTTTGTTGAAATAAGTCGCAGCCTGGGCTGGCGCTACACTTGGAACCGCCTGGCCAACCATGCTCTGATCCAGACGATTGGTTGCCGTATAGGTAGTGGTATAGGACTTGCCCGGAGTTACCTTCATGCTCTTCACTTCAGGATAAAAGTTCCATTGTGCGCCCTGGTTCAGGGCACTGATAAACTCCACGCGGACACGGCGGTCCTGATCCGTCTCAAGCACATCAAGCTCAGCCTGACTGATACTGCTCGTCTTGCCATTCAGCCCGGTTATGTCACAAAAGATATCATAGATCGGCACCATCAGATAACCGAATCCGAACATGGCGACCGGAATCACAATCAGATGAAACTGCTTAAAGCGTCGCATCTTGCTTGATCACGAACTGGTGACTGCCATCAGAATAAAGCCGGCATAAAACATCACGGCAACGGAGGCCAGAACAAGCGCCGTCAGTTTGACTCTCTTCTTCATGAATGCCCACGAGATCTGTTTCGAACCGGCTATTTGACCACAGGCTGAGGAGAAAAGGTGTGATAGGGCGCTGGAGAAGCAACGCTCCATTCCAGACCATGTGCACCTTCCCAAACCTGATCCGTGGCCTTTGCTCCGCCGCGGATACACTTGATGACCACTACCAATAGCAGGATTTGTGCGAATCCAAAACCAAACGCACCAATCGTCGCAATCTGATTGAAGTCCGTAAACTGCACCGCATAATCGGGAATTCGTCGAGGCATACCGGCAAGGCCGACAAAATGCATCGGAAAGAACAGTACATTCACGAAAATCGTCGAGAGCCAGAAATGGGCCTTGCCGAGTTTTTCGTCGTACATGTTTCCGGTCCATTTCGGAATCCAGTAATAGACACCGGCAATAATCGCAAAGATAGCGCCCGGCACCAGAACATAGTGGAAGTGAGCGACTACAAAGTAGGTATCATGGTACTGAAAATCAATAGGCGTCATCGCCAGCATCAATCCTGAAAATCCTCCGATCGTGAACATGATCACGAATCCGATCGCAAACAGCATGGGTGTCTCGAAGGTCATGGCTCCCCGCCACATGGTCGAGACCCAGTTAAACACCTTGACCCCTGTGGGTACAGCAATCAGCATGGTGGTAAACATGAAGAACAGCGCACCCGCTAACGGCATTCCCACGGTAAACATGTGGTGGGCCCACACGATGAATGACAGGAATGCGATGGATGCCGTGGCATAAACCATTGACGAGTATCCAAACAGCTTCTTGCGCGAGAAGGTCGGAATAATCTCCGAAACAATCCCGAATGCCGGCAGGATCAGGATATATACCTCCGGATGCCCGAAGAACCAGAAGATGTGCTGAAACATCACCGGATCACCACCACCGGCGGCATCAAAAAAGCTGGTTCCAAAGAACTTATCCGTCAGCAACATGGTCACGGCACCGGCGAGAACCGGCATTACGGCAATCAGGAGATAGGCAGTAATAAACCAGGTCCACACGAACAATGGCATCTTCATGTAGGTCATGCCAGGTGCCCGCATATTCATGATGGTGGCGACAATATTTATGGCACCCATGATGGATGAGACGCCGAGGATGTGAATCGAGAAAATCAGGAAGGGTAGTGCATCGCCGGTCTGCAGTACCAGCGGTGGATAGATTGTCCATCCCGAGGCAGGACCACCTCCTTCCATGAAAAGAGTGGAAAGCATCATGGCAAACCCGAATGGCAGAATCCAGAAGCTCCAGTTGTTCATTCTCGGCAACGCCATGTCCGGAGCACCGACCATCATCGGCAACATCCAGTTTGCCAGGCCAACAAAAGCAGGCATGACCACCCCAAAGATCATGACCAGCGCATGCATGGTGGTCATCTGGTTGAAGAAGTGCGGGTCAACAATCTGCAAGCCCGGTTGAAAAAGTTCGGTACGGATGATCAGCGCCATGAAGCCGCCGATAAAGAACATGATTAACGAAAACCATAGGTACAAGGTACCAATGTCCTTGTGGTTGGTTGTGGTTACCCAGCGCATCAGACCCGGCGGGGGGCCATGATCGTGATGGTCATCGTGGATATGATCAACTGAATATGCGTTCATGATGAGTCCTGTCTGTTCTCGGTATCTTGTTTTGGAGTTTGTGCCTTCAAAGTCTTCCGCGTCAAATTTCCGGCTGTTGTTTATTGCACCCGCATGTCCTTGATTGTGGCAGGCTGCACGACATCCCCGGTATCGTTGCCCCAGGCATTCCGCTCGTAGGTAACGACTGCTGCAATATCAGCATCATTCAGGGTTGTGGAGAAAGCCTGCATTGCAGTGCCCTCGACTCCGTTCAGGATGACATTGATATGCCCTTCAAGGTCATTCAGCACCATATCGGTGCCTACCAGACCGGGAAATACACCCTGTATGCCCTGACCATTCTGTTGATGGCAAGCTACACAATAGGTTCCATAGACGCCTTCACCGCGCTCCATCAATTCATTCATTGCCCATTCCCGATCCGCTGACTGTGCTTCGGCTTCGGCCGTGGCCAGTTGTGCCTGGATCCAGTCCTCGTATTCGGATTCGGATGTGGCATGAACCACGATTGGCATAAAACCATGGTCGCGTCCACAGAGTTCTGCACACTGTCCACGGTAGATTCCTTCATCATCGATCTTTGTCCACATGTCGTTGATAAAGCCCGGAATGGCATCTTTCTTGATCGCGAACTCCGGAACCCACCAGGCATGAATGACATCGCTTGCGGTTAGGACGAAACGGATTTTCCGGTCAACCGGGAGCACCAGAGGGTTGTCGACTTCAAGGAGATAGTTGTCAATGGTGTTCGGGTCAATACCTGAATTCAAGGCAGCCGCCTGACGGCTGTCCGGATCAAGAGAACTGATGATGCGAACTCCGGAATCCAGATATTCATATTCCCACTTCCATTGATGGCCGGTAATTTTTACGGTGATTTCTGCGTCCGAGGTATCCTCCATGCGTACCAGAGTATTGGCGGCTGGTACAGCCATGGTGACCAGGATCCCGAACGGAATCACTGTCCAGATTACTTCTGCCAGGGTGCTGTGTGAGAACTTGGCCGGCGCGCTACCTTTGGACTTACGGTGCTTGATCATGCTGTAAGTCATGGCGCCAAACACTACCACGCCAATCCATACGCAGATCCAGAGCACGAACATGTGCATGTCATAGACATCGCGACTGATGTCTGTTACTCCCTGGGTCAGATTGATCTCCCAATCTGCCCGGACGGAACTACTCGTCATGTAGGCTAATAGTCCGGACAGGCCGAACCTTGTTTTATGCAATGTATTCATGCGTATTCTTAAAAAAAACCGAATTCAGTAATTGGAGTACGCCCCAACCAAACGGCCCAGAGTGCGAATCACCTGCGAAGTGCCCTACACCTGAGTAAAAACCAACTCACCATCCCCCCGAACTAAGGCGTGAAGAAAA
>VXPI01000177.1 GCA_009839585.1 Gammaproteobacteria bacterium | reverse complement strand
GCAACAGGCGGCGTTCTGTCTGAATCCTTGCATTCATGATGTGGTAATCATAGCATGGCAGCGTGGCACTCGCGGTGCTTGCCATGAACACATCCACCGCATCGGCCTGCTACTGATCCGGCAACGGCGCAAGCGGCTGAAGTGCGCCGCATAGACACCTTCACCGGCACCCTTTCCCGCCCCGGACTGGCCGGAAAACCCGGCCTGCGCTCCGGAAAACCGCATGATGCACTGCGCAAAACGGCACGTTCCGCGCTGAATTTTGCCATGACCGGCCTCGTCGTCTGCTGCACTTGGCATCCCGGCTGCCGGAAAACAGGGGTTCTCTGGCAGACACGAAATAGGAACACTTTAGCGTGGGAAACCCCGATAAGGCACCTGCTCATCCCTGCATTCGCGATCCGTAAACAAATGAATTAGCGGGTTTTCTCGAAAAAGGTTGTGTACAGTTTCCGCGAGATGGTGTAGAGATTTGCACTCGGATTCATTTTCTTCCTGATGATGACCAGTAGCACATAGAACGGATATGCCAATCCAGACTTGCGTCTTCACGACGTTTTCGCTGGTGCCGTAGAAGGACTTGATTCGCAAATGCAGATTGATCCCTCGGAAAAACAGTTCGACCTACCACCGGTTCCTGACAGGCATACGATCATCAGTGTCGGCAAGCATGTGTTGTTGGTCAGACTCAAAAAAGGTTCCGAAACCATGGCATGGAGACATGGTTTCGGAACCGGGATATCCAGGAATCTGCTGCTATTTGCCGTTGTGCTCTTTTTCTACGGCTTTTTCTGCCTTGAGAGAGACAGCCAGCGGGACAACGCACAGTAAGCACATCACCCAAAACCAGAGATGTACACCTCCGGATCCGGCGAATGTGAATATCGCGCTTGCAGTATCCCACGCTTCAACAGGGCTTGAATTAATCATGATGGAACTCCTCCACTTAGATGTAGTTAGAAATAGATATCAATGCATGCTCTTGATTTCTTCCGGGTAGGCCACTGCGTTGATTTCCTTGTCCATGCCTGCTTCCTGTACTGGTTCGCTGGCTCGCAATATACCCAATTTATGGAAAATCCAGGATACCACGTATCCGGGAATAAAGCCCAGCAGGAACATCACGATGACACCGACAAACTGACCCGTGAAAGAGATCGCCGGAATTTCCGCACTTGGACCAGGGTATCCACCCATGAATATCCCGACAGCGAGAAGGCCCCAGATACCGCATACGCCATGCACCGATACCGCGCCGACAGCATCGTCAATTCCCATGCGTTCCAGCACTCCAGCTGCCCATGGACCCAGGATGCCACCAGCAAAGGCTACAACGAAAGCCAGTCCCGGATACCATAAATCCAGCCCAGCTGCTGCAGATATAACCCCGCAGAGTGCGCCCGACATCATCCAGAATGGATCACGTGTCATGACATAACAACCGATAATGCCACCGGCAACTGCCATCAATGTGTTGAAGCAAATTGCCGAAAGCGTGGTTGGCTGACCGTAGATATTTGCCCATTGAGTCGCGGACCAGCTGAGTTCTGTGCCAGGGAAGATGAGACAGGCACCGAGGAACCCGAAAAAGCCGACAACAATCAGCATCAAGCCGGTTGCGGTCATCGGCAGACTATGGCCCCGAATACGGTTTGGGGATCCATCCGGATTGTATTTGCCAACCCGCGGGCCGAGATTAATCAGCACGCCGAGTGCAAAGAACCCGGAGATCATGTGTACGACTCCGGAAGCACCCATGTCGTGATAGCCCCAGCCCGTGACCATCCAGCCCGCATAATGCCATCCCCAGGCCGCAGATAGATTCCAGACCACTGAGCCAAGCAACACTGCAAGTACGATGAACGCGGCCATTCGAATACGCTCAATCACGGAACCTGACATGATTGAAGCCGTAGTGCAGGCAAACAGGGTAAATGCGCCCCAGAATACCCCGGTTGCGTTATCCGCCAAGTTTGGCCCCATACTGTCGCCCCACGGTACTCCGCCGGCTCCAGCTTCAAAATCCGGAACGAACCCATTGTACATGGATAGATAAATCCACCATCCGAACATAAAGAAGGTGGGGATCATGAAGGCAAATGCCAATATGTTTTTTGTTCCCGATGCCAACACGTGTTTGACCCTGGAAGCACCCATTTCGTACATCAGGAAGCCAGCATGAATCAGGATCATGATGGCGGTAGCCCAATAGTAATAGACTTCCAGGTTCAACATGTTGGCTCGAGTTGTCGCTACGTATAGTTCTTCAGGACTCATGACAATCGTTACTCCAAATACTCGAGTTGATACATGACATAGTAAAATGCCGGCCTTTTGACAAGACCGACCACGGTCAGAATGAAACTGTTCCGAGCGATCCTGTAAAAGTGATCCCCAGGCAGATATGTACGCCAACCGTACCCATCGGGCTTCAATATCGGTTGAAAGGACACCGCAACAGGAATCATCCCAATTAGTAAACTAATTTTACTGTAAAGAAACAGAGAATACATGAGTTTATTCGATTCAGCCAAGCGATGTTCTTTAATTCAATCGCTTGTGCTGTTTATCACACATGGATTGTCCTGTTTTGGTACAGGTATTTTCCAGGCCATAAGCCCTCGGTTCGGACTGAAGAACCGTGTATGCAGGGCTGGATTTTCAATTTTTCCAGAGTCTTTTTTCTGCACTAGAAAGGTACTGTCATTTGAATGGATGAACATGATCGGGTCAACTATCGAGCAATCGAACAATCATGCTTTGGGTTATAATCTCGCCCGACAGAAACATAAGCCCAGCAACATACTGCGGGCGATTACGGCTTGTACTACCATTAATTTCCGGCAAGACTTATGACCAACTTCAATCGCGCAATTGTTCTTATTTCCCTTCTTGTCACCCCGGGTATCATCTGGGCGACACACAATTCAGCAAAGTCCATTGAAGCCCGGGTTGCTCCGATCGGTTCAATCAATTTCGGTAGCGCGACAAAAGCAGGGGGTCAAACGACAACAGCCAGTAGTGATGGAGGTACCGTGGACGGGCCTGCCGTTTATGCTTCGAGTTGTGCTACCTGCCATGATGCCGGACTAGCCGGTGCGCCGATAACCGGTAAAGCTGATGACTGGGCTGGCCGGCTTGATGCCGGCATGGAGACTCTGGTTGGACACGCAATCAATGGCTTTCAGGGCAGTAAGGGCGTAATGCCGGCAAAAGGTGGCAACATTAATTTAAGCGATGAAGAGGTGACAGAAGCCGTCAGGCACATGGTTAGTTTGCTGGATACTGATATTCCAGAATCCGGTTCGGATGCGGCCACGGCCATGTCCGAATCAGAACAAGCCGATAGCACCACACAAGTTGCCAGTGGCAGCACCGGTGAAGGCTATGTTCTCGATGCGGAAGTCTCCAAACAGGTTTATACCAGCTACTGTACTATCTGCCATGGGGCCGGCGTTGCAGGAGCACCGGTAACTGGCGATAAGGCAAACTGGGAATCCCGTCTTGCCCAAGGAATGGAAGTACTCCTCGATCATGCGATCAATGGCTTTCAGGGTAGTGCAGGTGTCATGCCAGCCAAGGGAGGATTCGCAAACTTGAGTGATGAAGAAGTATCCCAGGCAGTGTATTACATGGTTGCACAACTGAAGTAACCGGTCACCATCACTACAAACACATAAGGGACATCCTGATCTGGTTTTTCTCAACCGTAATTTACGCTCACTATGACCGACCCTTCTTCCGTCTTGTTGCATGAAACACGCAATGGGATATGTACGCTAACCCTCAATCGCCCGCAAAACCTTAATGCGCTATCTGAGGAACTGTTAACCACCTTGTCGGATACGCTTGATGAAATTGCGAACGACAAGACGATTCGTGTCGTAATTATCGCCGGTGCGGGTTCTGCATTCTGCGCCGGTCATGATCTCAGGGAAATGCAGCAGGACTCTGACCAGATGCGGCATCAGGGCAAGTTCAGCAAAAGTGGCGAGACCATGATGAAAATCACCGGCCTGCCTCAACCGGTCATCGCCAGAGTCCATGGGATGGCTACCGCCGCAGGTTGCCAGCTGGTTGCTACCTGTGACTTGGCTATTGCCTCCAGCAATGCCCGATTTGCGGTATCAGGCGTCAAGCTTGGACTGTTCTGTTCAACACCCGCTGTTGCCCTGACCCGAAATATTTCGCGTAAGCGGGCCATGGAGATGTTATTGACTGGAGACTTTATTGATGCCGATACCGCACTGGATTTCGGCTTGGTCAATCAGGTTGTCGAAATTGACAATCTTGATCAATCCGTTGGCTTGCTGGCCAGAAAAATCGCCACTCATCCACCCCGAGTCGTCAGCCTTGGCAAGTCGTCGTTTTACAGGCAGGTCGAACAAAACACTCGAGAAGCATATGAGCAGACATCACGGGTTATTTCCGGCAATATGATGCTCGAAGAGACAGCGGAAGGCATCAACGCATTTCTCGAAAAAAGGAACCCTTACTGGAGGTCGCACAAAACATGAAGAACTATCGTCTTTGCATCATGCCGGGAGACGGCATCGGACCTGAAATCATGAGGGAAGGCATTAAGGCATTGAAGGTCATTGAAGCTCGAAATGACGTGAATTTTGAATTGATGGAGATGCCATTTGGGGCTGGAGCGTGGTTTGAATTTGGGACATGCTGTCCGGATGAGACCCGGAACAGCTGCGACCAGGCAGATGCGATCGTCAAAGGCACCGTTGGGCTCAGTCATGAGGAATCCCGCAAAATCCCGATTGATGAACAACCGGAACGAAGTGCCCTTCTGCCAATGCGAAGACGGTATGACACATTTGCGAACTTCCGGCCGGTTTACCTGCCCAAGGCGTTCAACCATTTCTCGCCGCTCAAGCCTGAAATCATTGGAGACGGGATTGACATCATGATCATCCGTGAGCTTGTTGGCGGCATCTACTTTGGGGAGAAGGAGGTTGGTACAAATGATCAGGGGTTACGCTATGCACGTGAAGTGCTTGAGTACGATGAACGCCTGATCCAGCGCACCGTCAAAGTGGCTTTTGAAACTGCGATGAAGCGCCGCAAAAAACTTCATAACATTCATAAAAGCAATGTGCTCAAGTCCAGCATCCTGTGGACAGACATCATTATGGAAATGGCCGTGGACTTTCCGGAAGTGGAGGTTCAACATATGCTTGTTGATGCTGCGGCCACCGCCCTGTGTCTGAATCCGGCGCAGTTTGACGTGATGGTGATGGAGAATATGTTTGGAGACATTTTAAGTGACCAGGCTGGTGGAATATTGGGATCGCTTGGATTGATGCCTTCTGCATGCCTGGGACCTGAAAAAGCCTATTATGAACCTTCGCATGGCTCGGCGCCTGATATCGCCGGCAAGAATATCGCCAATCCGTATTCCATGATTGGCTCCTTTGCAATGATGCTGGACATGAGTTTCGGAATGCGGGAGGAAGCATGCAATTTATGGAACGCTATGGAATCAGTGTTTGCCAAGGGATACACGACCGGTGATTTATCCCGTGCCGGCGACAATATCCGAATTGTCAGCACAGA
>VXPI01000219.1 GCA_009839585.1 Gammaproteobacteria bacterium | reverse complement strand
TCATAAAGGAGGGTAGAATTAACAATTCTCGTATTGAGACTGAGTATGGTACCGGCGACGATCGCACCTGCAATCGCGGCGAATAGAGCAGATAGGGCATACTGTAAAACGATCATGGGTCTAACCGGAATGCCGATATTCCTGGCCGCCGCATGGTTATCGCCAATGTAATATGTGTACTGTCCATATTTGGTTTTTTTCAAAAATAACCAGGCAACGATACAGACTGCCGCAAAGACATACACCTCGATCGGTATGCCCAGCGGTTTGAGCGTTCCAAGATCGAGAAATTCAATGTATTCATCAGGTATATAGGCAACATCTGCACTCATGATCTGGGATCGTCCATAGCCATATACAAACAGTCCCATGGCAAGAGTGGCAAATATTGGCGGAACTTCCCCGTATGCGATCATTACGCCATTGGCTATGCCGATCAAGAGAACAAAGCCAAGAGCGATCAGAAAACTATTCGTCATGGGTGTTCCGGCATTCAGCATTTCTATAAAAAATGCAGCCGATATGGCTAGTATCGAGATCACCGATAAATCAATGCCCCGTCCAATAATGACGATGCCCATACCGACACCAAGAATGCCTAAAATGGCTATATTGCGGACAAGACCGATCAGGTTTGAGGCTGAAAAGAAACCGGCAAGAGACAGCGAGAAGACAAGAAACAACATTGCGGAGACCGCAATAACGACTTTTTCCTGCGTGAATTCGATTTTGGCGATCAAGATAATATGTCAGTCTTCATCACTTGTTCAGAAGATTTTGGCAGATATGTGGGTTTTTTCGTAGTGCATTCGCCATTCTTGTGATGATGGATTGCTGGAATATGACATTCGCTCGTCTTCTGGAATGCTTGAGACCGCAATATTATACATAACACCATAGCATCCTATTTTCTTATATGCCACCCATCAACATGCATCAGCGAGTAACAGGTCAGAGCCCTTTTCGCCGACCATGATTGCCGTGGCATTGATATTTCCGGAAGGGAGAACTGGAAAAACCGACGCATCGATGACGCGAACATTGTCAAGACCATGGACTAGTAGTCTAGGGTTCACTACCGAATCGTTGGGCTTTTTTCCAATTCTGCAGGTGCATGAGGGGTGAAATACCGTATCCGAGCGATTTCTGTAATCTTCCAGTAATTCATCGTCATTTTGCAATGATTCACCAGGTCTGATTTCACATTCGATCACGCTACGCATGGATTCCGTAGAGGCTATCTGACGAATCAATCTGACTGATTCCAGAGATTCATCCAGGTCGTGCTGGGTGGAAAGATAATTCGGCTTGATAACCGGGGGAACGGATAGATCCCCCGATGTGATGAATACTCTCCCCCGGCTCGTAGGCCTGCATTGCGATGTACCGATACTGAAGCCGGAGAATCGGTCAAGCTTGACCATTGGACGTGTCCCGGGTGGGCTATCAAGATAGCTCAATGCCTGTAAGTACAACTGGATATTGGGATAGTCTCTTTTGGGAGAAGAACGAACAAATCCACCGGATTGATTAATACTGGTACTGACTGGTCCGCGCCTCATTGAAAAATAGGCCAGACCGGCCTGCATACGGCCAAGGACCGAATTGAACTGGTCATTGAGCGTTTTGATCTTGCCTTGATAGTAGTAGCTGATTCCGAGATGATCCTGTAGGTTCCAGCCAACCTGAGGTAGATCTTCCATGATATCAATACCGAGGGAGCGAAGATAGTTTGCAGGGCCGACCCCCGACCGCTGAAGAATCACCGGAGAACCAATTGCTCCAGCCGAGAGGACTACTTCCCTGCTGACGCCAGAGTATCTGAGTGAATCATTATGCCGATACAGAACACCTGTACAGCGCTTGCCCTCAAACGTCAGTCGAAGGACATCTGCATTGGTCAATATTGTCAGGTTTTTGCGCTTACGTGCCTTGTCCAGATAGGCAGTATACGATGACACTCGAAAACCCCGGTTGATATTTGTCTGGTAATAGCCGACTCCCTCTCGGGTATCAGCGTTGTAATCGGGATTCACGGCAAATCCGAGCTCGCCACACCCATCAAGAAAATACTGATTAAGGTTGTGTGCTGCCTTCTCTGTCGTTGTAATCGTGATCGGACCACGGTTGCCTCGTAATGGATTGCCGGAAAAGGGCACACATTCGATTTTCTTGAAGTATTCCAGAACATCGGACCAACCCCAGCCATCAGCACCCAGTGCCTCCCATTCATCATAGTCTCGTTGTTGACCACGACAAAACACCATCGCATTGATCGAACCTGAACCTCCCAATACCCTGCCTCGTGGCCAATAGCTGTTTCGCCCATTCAGTCCAGATTCGGGTTCCGTGAAAAACTTCCAGTTTACTTCTTCATCATAAAAAGTCCGGGCATAGCCAATGGGAATACGAGTCGACGGATAACGCCGGATATCGGGTCCAGACTCAATCAGCAGCACACTGTGATCCGGGTTCTCGCTTAAGCGACTGGCAATTACGCATCCAGCAGAACCTGCCCCAACAACGATATAGTCCCAGGCAGGCTCACCTGGATGTCTTGACTGGGTGCTCATGGCTCTTGGGAGTTACGCTCTTCTGAGCCATATTTTCCCGATGGGCAAGATAGCTGGTTGAGGCGATAATGATGAATCCCCCGAAGATAACCCAGATATCAGGCGTTTCGTCAAACAGAAAATAACCGAACCCAATCGCCCAGATCATCTGCACAAAAATAAACGGTTGGGTCGCAGTCAGCGGTGCTGCAATCAGGGCCTGGGTTATCGAATGATGACCCAGAGTTGCCAGAGACGCGATGATGAACAGGATAATCATATCGGTCAGAGACGGCGTCACCCAAACCATCAAGGCAGCAGGCATTAAGGCAAGGCCGCACCCGGCTGTCAACATAAACAGGATATTGACTGGGCTTTCTACCGATACCAGTTTTTTGGCCATAAGAAATGAGCAGGCAAAACCAATGGCAGCGGCCACCTGAGCCAGCGAGCCTAATGAAATCTCGACCACGCCCGGACGCAGGATAACCAACGTCCCGACAAATCCGACAGCCACAGCCATGATCCGTCGAATGCGTATTTTTTCCTTGAACACCAGCACGGCACCGATGGTGGTGTAGATGGGCATACTGTATGCAATCGCAGTGACCTCTGCTAGCGGTATGCTGGCCATCGCAAAGAACCACAGCATAACCGCAAATCCATGAAAGATAGCACGCAGAAAATACAGGCCAAGGATTGGTTTTGCGGTTCCCCTTAATTGAACCCTGCCAAACAGCGGAAGGATAATGATCATGCCAAACACATAGCGAAGAAAGGCGCTTTGTATTGCGGGTAATCCAGAATCCATCAACTTTATAAGTACGCCAACCGTTACGAACATGAATCCGGATAGGACCATCCACAAAATACCCCGTGTTAAATCGGGTATTGACAAGATGCGAGCGCGAAGTGAATTCAAGAGCGGATTCCTTTACCGGACGAGAAAAAGATGCCATATAGGCTGAATAGGATTAATGCTTCCATGCCCTGGTTGTCCATGATCATATAGGGCTGTCAGGATTTCGATACTCAAACACTTCTGGCGGTGGCTTCATGGGCAGACTGGGTTGTGGCAAATTGTAAAACTGCGGCATTTGACGATTTTCAAGTGAAGGTTCGTATTCCAGATCGAACTGAATCGACGTGTTGTTGCGCAAGGACTGATCGATGGCGCGTTTCAGAGATGTAGCGGCCTCATGATCCCAGTCCATACGATAGTAATGGGGCTGGTTTGTGCCGGGAATGCGAAGCCACAGGTATATTGCATTGCCTTCGTCAATACTTGCCGCAATAACCGTTGCATCATCCCCGGAATTCTTGAACGAAGCATATTCAAGAGGTTGTGGGCGGCCGAGCAGGTTCACCAGAGAAAAATAGCCAACCAATACCAGTGCAGACAATACTATAACGGCAGCAATTCTAAGTCCAATTTTACGTCTTGACCAGATGGCTATAACAACCAGCAATCCAGCCAGAAATGTCTGCAAGAGATAGAGTATCGGGACGTTTTCCATACGTTTTACTTTCTTCCGTCTATGCGAAGCGGTTTAAAAAGACTATGAACGCTGCCTTCGATCAACTCCCCGTTTTCCGTCAAGCTGAAGCGGGCGGCTGTTACTTCATGGCCCTGCCGTCTGATTAGTGCACGTGTAAACACAATCGGTTTTACCTGAACCTGATCGTTTTTTGTGGTTTTTGTGCTGACCAGAACTTCAACTGTAAAAGGAGGAGGATAGTTCGGGTCAATTCGATAGGAATGTACATTTACCACATATTCACCCCGGGCAAACCCCCTGCTGTAAGCACTTTCATGGTTAACGCTCGACAAATCAAACTTGTTGCCAAGGTCATCGCGTAGCAAGTTGAAGACTTTTCCGCCCTTGTTTGAGTAGCCTACCGAAATATCCCCGGGCGCCTTGACCCAGAGGTCCATATCTGCATCCATTTCAGGTGGCCAAGTCAGTTGAACCACCACATCGCCACTCGCCGTTACAGTGGTGGGTTGGACCTGTTGATCAGGTACGACATGAGGGAGCAACAATACGATGACGGCAAGAAATCCAAGCAGCGCCAGACTCAAGACATCCCGAAACAAGGTATCGCCGGGATTGGTGGGGTCGTCGTAAGGATTCAGCATTGCTTCGGAGAATTCTGGGCATTTTCCTGTTGTGAGGAGGTGTGGGTGTACTCAATAATTGCGTTAACAAGATTGACTGTGCCTACAGCCAGCATCTGATAGCACATGATCAGCCACACATGCAGAATCGCACCCACCAAAGTGGTATACAACGCAACAGACATGCCCTGAATCAGGGTTGAGATCATGGGACCGACTGACGCGGCATCGGCTACTTTGCTTGAATCAACGCCGGCCAGGGCAATGACAAACCCGATTACGGTTCCTATCAATCCAAAAATAACCAGATTGTTCGCAATCAAGCGGACTATACTGATTCTTGAATACAGACTGGAGCGTAGGCACTCAGAGAGGGTCACTCTGGAATCAGCGGAGGCTTTTTCCATCATCTCAAGGTACTCCCGGTATTTTTGATCCAGGTTCGGTTCATTGCCCGACAATAACTTGAGTTCCCTCGCACATCGATTTACGTGATATGCACATATTGCCCACCCGATCAGGAACATTACTGCAATCAGTAAACTGATTCGGGTTACATCAGCTTCAATAATTCGATGGATCCATCCTTCCATCCCTCCAACAATGACCAGCGACAGTGCCAGAATATTAAGGACTGCAAAGCGCAGCAAAAACAAGTTGGGCCTGTTCATGTCTATGTTCTGGATAAGGAATGGAGAGCGATGTTTTGAACCATACAGTCAAACAAGAAAAATTACCGATTCTATGACGGTTAGTCTTTACTGACCTGATTATAGCCTCACGACTGTAATCAGAACGAAATACCGGACCGGGACCTGTCGGATCAATTATTGTGTGGATCACATAAGGCCAGAGAGCAAAATTCCGGATTTCGGTGCCAGCACCAGTACCCTTCTGGATTGG
>VXPI01000016.1 GCA_009839585.1 Gammaproteobacteria bacterium | reverse complement strand
GGGCGGTAATGTCGAGCCGGGTAACCTCTTCGAGTCTCCTTATGATATTGGGAGAATGTTCCCGGGCCCCGTATTTCTCCATTGCCTCCCTGAATATCTTGACCATAAGCGGGGAGAAATCAAGCGGCACTCCGGCACCTTTTGCAATCTCATCGAATAGCATGATGTCCTTACAGACAAGATCCATCGTGAAATTAATGTCACGGCTTCCATTCAATATCACCTGGCTTTCGGTTTCGTGGACAAATGAATTGCCGGAAGAGATGCGTATAGCCTCATAGGCGGTGCGGAGATCCATGTCAACGGCCTTGCAGGTTACGAGCGCTTCACAAAGCGTCATCAGATTCGCAGTAGCCAGATAATTGGTCACGACCTTGAGAATCGAGGCTGACCCAAGCTGGCCAGTATGCAGTATTCTCCGGCCCATGGCAGTCAGAACGGGTAGCATATGCTCAAAGATCTGTCTTTCGCATCCTGCGAATATGGAAATATTTCCTGTTGCGGCTCGATGGCAGCCACCGGAAACAGGGCAGTCAACAGGCTCACCACCCTGCGCCTTGACCAGAGCACCAAGACGAAGTACCTCGCTCTCATCAGTGGTGCTCATTTCAGCCCATATCTTTCCCTGTTGCAGTGCTGGCAAAGCGCCATCCTGACCTTCTAGTACTACAGCACTGGTAGCTGGATTGGGCAGACACGTGATCAAAAGGTCGGCAGCCTGAGCCATCTGGAGCGGACTCTCACCGAAGGATGCTCCGGCATCTAGCAATGGCTGGGCCGCACCATGATTCAGATCCCGGACGATCAGGTTGAAGCCGTTTCGCAACAGGCTTCTAGCGAGCTTTGAACCCGCATTCCCAAGGCCGATAAATGCAATAGTCCGGATAGGCTTCATGACTTGTACCCCTTGAATTGAAACACCAATTTTAGCGGCACTCATGAAGAGAGAGAACAGAAATCCCGTTACTTCGAGTTGGACAAGTGAGACGATTTGGCCACAAAGTCCAGTCATTAATGAATGCGGATTGCGGCTACTGATTTATTTCCAGGCCATTTGCAGGAGTGAGTGGATTTAACGAATTTCTGAAGAATGACAGCCACCAGACATCGCCTGAAACCATATGGCATAACCTGTCTACCCTGAGACTGGCCTGAAACACTGCATATCACGCGCTACTGGCGTGAGACAAGCGTCGGTCCTGATGCGTTTTCCCCTGCTAGCCTGTATATGCGATACCTCCCGTCGACAATGCACGAAATAGAGTTCCTGAATCGAGACCTTGCGCGGTATCATCTGCCTTATAATCCATTGCGCTTACACTTTTTCAACGCACGCCATACCGGCATGCGTTGAATGTCTGATTCAAGTTGAAAGAATTTTTCAGGATATGGCCAAAACCTCCACTGTAAAACAACTTTGTGTATTTTGCGGGTCCAAACCCGGCAATGGCCCTGCATACACCGAAGCTGCGACTGCACTCGGTCATGCCATCGGAAAACGGAACATGAATTTGACGTATGGGGGTTCCAGCATGGGGTTGATGGGAACGGTCGCAGATGCCGTTCTGGAAGCAGGGGGAAAAGTAACCGGCGTAATCCCTGAAGTACTGTTTGACCATGAACATGATCACCCGGGAATCACCAGACTGATCACGGTCAAGAACATGCATCAGCGAAAAGAGGTCATGTCATCCCTTTCGGATGGATTCATTGCACTACCGGGTGGGTTCGGAACATTTGAGGAATTGCTTGAGGCGGTCACATGGTCTCAACTCAAAATCCATGACAAGCCAATCGGAATTTTGGATATCGAGGGATACTATGGATTTCTGGCTGCATTCATTGAACATGCCATTGAAACAGGATTCATCAATCCCAAACATCGTCACCTGTTTCGTATTGATGATTCTCCTGACAGCCTACTGGACCAGATCGAACACTGGACCCCGGCGGGTAACAATAAACCCTGAACCCGGCTGGGCATGCTATCCCTGAATGCCTGCGCCAAAACCCTTCAGCCATCCTGATTCGTAGTCCGGATTGCGGATAAACCCAGCACAAATGCCCGAATCCTCTGGCATGCCTCCTCAAACAGCCCATCCTCAACCGCCAGGCTGATGCGAACCAATCCCTCGCCAGAGTCACCAAATCCGTCACATGGCAACAGGCTCACCCGATATTGATCCAGAAGCCGGCGCGTGAACTCCATACTGCCTGTACCTAGATTTCTGACATCCAGCACCGCAAACATGCCTCCGGATGCTGGAAGGATTCGGACATTGGGAAGACCCGACAGAAGACCGGCCACAATTTTGCGTCGACGGTCCATGCTTTCACGCACAATATCGGCAATGTTCGAATCCATCTGTAACGCAAAGGTTGCAGCATCCATAATGAATGGCGGCAAACCATAAATCATGCACAACGTCAGATTGTACAGGTGTTGCATTAATTCTCTGGGACCGACTGCCCACCCAACACGCCACCCGGTCATTCGATGGGATTTCGACAGGCTTGAGACGGTTACGCATATCTCATCGGCACCCGGAAGTCCGGCAGGGCTTACCCGGTCTTCCGGGGCCAGCATTTCCAGATAGACTTCGTCGCTGATCAACCATATCTTCCGGTCGCTACAGGCCCTGACGATGGGTTCATACTGCTCCCTGGTATACACCGAACCAACCGGATTATTGGGCGAATTGACAACGATGGCACGAGTCTTGTCAGTGATTGCACCGGTCACGTCTTCAGGATTTATCTGCATGTTGCTGCTGGGACGGACAGATACCAGCGTCGCACCACTGCATGAAAAGGTCGCTGGATACGTTGAATAATAGGGCTCGACAAGGATCACTTCATCGCCATGCTCGAGGACACATTGGGATACAGCAAACAGGGCATTTTGCGCCCCGGAAAATACCGAACACTGGTCTTCGTTGGCATATTGCCCCGTCAGTTCGGAATGCCGCGCAGCAATTGCCTTGCGAAGAGCTAGTTCTCCCTGAACCGGGGTATAGTGGTGCCGGCCTGACCGCAAGCTCTGAACCGCTTCCTCAACAATCCTGTCATCCGTCAGTTGATCCGATTCCTGCCCGACAGACAGCATGATGATGTCTTCACCGGCCTGTGATCTGGCAAGAGCTTCGTAATGGGTTTCCCAGGAATCGGCGCTTTTGCCTGCAATGCGACTGGTCAGCCCTGAAAATCTCATTGGCGTATCACCGTATGATTCGGACAAACGGACGGTTCCATTGATCCAATACGATCCAAATCAGCATTACCGAGATAGATAACGGCACGAAACGCGCATAGAAAAATTTCCGAACGCTTGTTCAACGCAGAAAATCGCATAAGGGTACATCCATCATGAATTTCACTTGGTCCGCAAGGTCATCAGGTAGACTTGTTTTCACAATCGGCAATCAACGCC
Source organism: Gammaproteobacteria bacterium (assembly GCA_009839585.1). Taxonomy (GTDB): domain Bacteria; phylum Pseudomonadota; class Gammaproteobacteria; order Arenicellales; family Poriferihabitantaceae; genus Poriferihabitans. The sequence continues at coordinate 2,186 of VXPI01000016.1, read as the reverse complement.
AAAAAAGAGCGTGGAAATGATACCATCAATTCACAGTATTCTTCGTCCGGAGGATGAACCCGCCACCTGTCTGAACAAGACAAATATAGATTGGGATTCTCGAAACAGCAATAAAACACGGCAACTCCGCCGAAAACCGTACCATGAAAAAATCTTTCGCAGCATGAATCAACTTTCCGAAAAAAATATATAATCACAGTACAATTTGATTGACCGAAGCTGAATAAGGAGATACCTATGGCATGCACTCTCGGATTGGCGCTAGCCCTTATGTCTCAGGTTTGGTGGGGCCGACCAAGACCAAATATCCAGAACCATAAGCCAGTTCCATGACTGTACAAGAAACATTCAGGAGACTGCAAAGCCGCTTCATAATCAACAAGATCGCCCTTGAAGATCGCTCTTGCCTATGGCATTAGTTTCGCTTTCCGAAACAAAACTGCCATTTCCTGATACGGCACCAATGCTTGTTTACACCTCCATAACAAGATAGCACAGTATGTTTTTTAGTTTTGCATTTCGAACTGCGCTGGTTCTGGTACCGATTCTGGTTGTTGGCATTGTTATTACCAGTGCCCTTAGCCTCCATAAATTCGGTCAAACATTTTCAACGCTCATCAATTCGAGATTTGAATTCGTGACCGGTGAAATCAGAAACGGCATCCAGACTCAACTGGACCTCGGGTTGTTTCTGGAAAACCTGGAAATCACCCAGGTACTGGAAGGGTACCAGATTTCAGATGACCAGATTCTCTCCATCGAGGTTTTTGACAGCCATGGTGTGGTTCTGCACAGCTCGGATTCGAGTTCCGTATCCGATCTGGTCCCGGAGGATTGGATCAATAGCTGGCGACTGAATTCAGCGAGCTCCTCCTGGGCACTGCAGGAAAGAACTGCCGGGGTTGTGGGCGTGTCAATCAAGAATAACCTGGGACAGGATGTCGGCGCAGTAGTGCTGCGATATTCCCGCATCTTGCTGGATCAGAACATATGGAATCAAGCCCAGCGCCTGATTACCGTCAACTCAATTGCAACCCTGATCACGATTCTTGTAGCATTCTTCAGCGCCATGTTCATTCTCGGTCGACTATGCAGCGAGTACAGGTCGATGGGAAAAATCATGGATATCGTAAGAACCAATAAGAAAACGGACAATGAAGAAATACAGTGGGACAAGAACATACGAACACCGATTTTTCGCCAATTCATCTCCAGGGTTCTGTCCACCAACAGGGAAATGGACTTGACGATTATGAAAGCCCGATCTCTGGATGAGGGTAAGGAAAATTGATCCAGAGCAGTGAAGCGCCCGAACCCGTCAATCAAGACAGGTCGCCAACACCGACTCCGCAAAGGGGGTTGTATATTCGCCTTCTGTTGCTCGGAAGCGCGATCATGTTGCTCAGTCAGGTCATAATCTCATGGTTCGCTCTGGATCGATTTGAGGAGGCATTAAGCCCGCAGTTGAATCAAAAGGCCGTTGCCGTAGGCACGGCACTGAGTTCACAAATCACCTATGCCAGTCAGGAACTCGGCATCCCGGTCAATGAACTGATCGGCGTCAACGATTTCTTTCAATCTACCCTTGACTCAAACACCGACCTGCAGTATCTGGCTATTGTCGACCTCAACGAGGGAGTGTTGTTCCAATACAACACTCCGCAAGGCGTCATCAATTCCCTGATGGAAGAATTGCAGAGACACCCGTATGGGAGCCAGGGTTCGCATTTTACGGAGGAAATCGCCGAATACCTGGATAGTCGCTTCCCCATCCACGTTAATGGTAATCCGGTTGCCACCCTGCATGTTGGTGTCAGCACGGAAAATATACGCAGGCAGCTTTTCACTATTGTATTTGAGATCATCGCAGTCATACTGGTTTCGATGGTGGCCACTATCGAAATTCTGAATCTGTTCATGAGCCGCAATATTCTGGCGCCAACGGCACATGTCCACCGGGTTTTTGAATCGGGATCCAGGGGAACGTTCACGCCCCGACTGGCGATGCGTGCCCGCAATGAATTTGGGATCATGGTCTCCAGCCTTAACCGCCTTCTCTATGAACTGGAGCAACGATATCAGGATTTTCATTTTGAGTTGCGCGAGTTGAGAGATGCTCAAATTGATCCCAGAATCAGTCAGAAAATCTCGATCGTCATTAACCAGACAGCAAACCGCTTCGGATT
>VXPI01000241.1 GCA_009839585.1 Gammaproteobacteria bacterium | reverse complement strand
AACTTCCTTTTGTCAAGCAGAAAATGATGTCCGCTAATGAAGTAGAATCAAGGGGACGAGTAGTTACTTTTGAATTAAGGTAAGACTTGGCCTGTGCCTTAAAGATAATTTTGTGGGATAATTTAACAAGCCCCAGTTGCACTTCGGACTGGAACTCGGCGCCTGAAGAATTGCAATATGTGATGGGTCTAGTCCGGCAAGCGTTCGAAAAGCAAATAGGAAGCGAGAGGGCGTAAGGGCAAATTGAATTTGAAGCAGGAGAAAATCATTCTCGCCCAACTCGAATCTTTCCTTCTGAAGGTTGTAGACATCCTGCGTGGCAAAATGGACGCTTCGGAGTTCAAGGAGTATAATCTTTGGCATGCTATTCCTCAAACGGCACTTTCCTACGAGTTTGACCGCGAGCGTGAGCAGTTTCGAGAGGACTTTGATTACCTCAAGCCGGATATCATTGGTGAAGTGCTTGAGGAAAGACATCCTATGGTGAAGCCTTTTTTGTTCCTGTTAGAGCCCGCTGGCCTGTTAGAGCCCGCTGGCACAAGTCGTGGAAAGACGAAAGAGGCAATCTCATGCCAGATCTGAAAGTAGGAAAATGCGGTACATTATCCGTGAGTCTGGACTTGACTGAAAACCTGGAAGGGGATAAATAAGCATGGTTGCTGCACTCGCACCAGAAATGCATTATTCGGGGTCAAGCGGACCTGTACATTGGAGCGGCCATTCTGTCATTAACGAAGATCTCTTCAAGTCATACATGTCAGATCGTGTGAAGGCGAGGGTACATGGCGATGAAGTCCAAAATAAATTCGAGGCGGAACTACGTGGCATGGCTACGACAGGGATGGCCACCCAGTTCGTAGAGAATCTCCTTCGAGCAGTTCCCGTAGAAAAACCTTGGGCAGTAGGAGAGGCTTTGGCAGAATGTATCCTAGCCGATGACGAGACGCGTGAAATCTGCTGGCCTTGGAATTCGATACGAGATCGCCGAACACCAAAGGCCAGTCTGCCGGGGGCGGATTTGGTGGGATTCTGCAAGGAGGGTGATTCTGTCCTCTTGCTCTTTGGCGAGGTCAAGACATCTTCGGATAAAAGTACACCCCCCAACGTGATGTATGGAAGCGGGGGACTGATCTGGCAACTCAAGAACGAAGCCGCTCGTCTAGACCTCCAGCATGTCCTGTTGACCTGGCTTCGTACGAGATGTGAATCTGACGAATACCGGGAGATCTACCGGGCGGCAGTTGATCGCTATGTTCAATCTCTTGGGAAGGAGATTCTCCTTGTGGGAATGCTTCTTCGTGATACTGAACCCAATGAGCTTGATGTTTCTATACGGGCCCGTGGCCTAGCCGACTGTCTCTCTGATCCGACACGCATCGAAATTAACGCCTGGTATTTGCCAATTCCTATTGAGGGCTGGCCAGGCTTGCTTCATATGGATGCATCATGACGTCAGCCACCTGGCTTCGAACCGCAATTGGCGAGGAGCGGCTTCGCCAGGTTTCGATGGAGGTAAATCGACTGAGGATCGCCAATGCTCTGAGTTCATCCCCTCAAGCAACCGATGATCAAGATCTCAGGTTTGCCGCAAATGCACTTGAATTGCAGCTATTCGATGCCCTGGATGATGAGCGTGAGGATGAACTCCGAATTATTGCATCCGAGATTTTTAAGATTGCCAGAATAATGACATGGCCCGAGGAATCAATTGCCGCAGCTCAGTGGTTTGTACGATTGGGTTGCATTGCAGTGCTCGGCGAACGATCTGCAGACTTCCGCCGGATTGTCAACGATTGCGAGCTTCCAGATCTACCAACAGATTCAGCCGATTGGGGGGTTCGTGTCTGGTCGTCGGTCCTGGACGTATGGTTGCATCTATTGCGAAAAAAAGGCTGGGACGACCTCGATACTATTCAAGAACGAATTGTTGCCATTCGCGAAGCCCAGAAGGCAATCGAACCGACATTCCTGAAAGAAGCCGAGGCCCGCAAGGATGCGTCACCGGCATGGGGACTTATGGCCCAGTATCATCTCGCGAAAGCTGCTGAGATTTTGGGCACCTACATCGGTCAGGGGTCAGTCGATGGCCAGTATGACATCCACCAGCAACTTGAGGCACAATTTGACCGAGCTGTTATCGCATCGGCGCATGGACAGTTGATACAGATGGAGATGCTGTCGAGGATTCTTGCTCCGGCAGCTCGCATGATGGCGGACAACAGCATCTGGATGGTAACGCGTGCAGTGAACAGTAGAGTTACCCAATTTGCCCAGTCACTGACAGCCCGCAACCGAGTACGCCCGATTTTCGAGATGCTTCCACCCCAGAGGCGAACTCTTAGGGAAGAAGGCCTGCTAGGTTCAGGTCATCGATCAGTCGTGGTGAGCTTGCCAACTTCCAGTGGCAAGACCTTCATCGCCGAGTTTCGGATTCTTCAAGCACTGAACCAGTTTGATCAGGAAAACGGGTGGGTTGCCTATCTGGCGCCTACGCGAACGCTCTTGAATCAGATTGCAACACGCCTCCGCCATGATTTCTCCTACCTTGGGGTCGCAGTAGAGAAGGTAAGCCCAGCACTGGAAGTGGATGGCCTCGAAGCAGGAATGCTGACCGAAACCAATCAGTCCCGGCAGTTCCGAATCCTCGTGACTACCCCTGAGAAGTTGGATATCATGCTACGTAGCGGATGGGAGGGTGAAATTGGCCGCCCGCTCACGCTGGTCGTCGTGGATGAAGCACATGGCTTGGCTTTCGAGAACCGTGGAATTAGGCTTGAACTTCTGCTTGCAACCATCAATCGCGAGTGTCGATACGCGCAGTTCCTATTGCTGACGCCTTTTATCCGAAACGGTGCGGAGATTGCCCATTGGCTATCCCCAGATAGCAACAAGAGTATTGACTTAGGTATCGATTGGACTCCAAACGATCGCGTGGTGGCGATAACTCGTGCGAACCAGGGTGATCGTAGAGGCGAGTTCAGTTTATCCTTGCACACTCGGCACACAACGCACAATACTCTCGACATCCCAGAACAGGTTTTTATCGGAAAGCCGCGTCCACTCGGCTTGGCCTGGTCTGCAGTAAAGAACTCGCCGGGTAAAATCGCAGCAGCAACCGCACAAGTTCTTCAGAAGAGAGGGACAGTTATTGTGCTCGCTGACACACCGCAGGCAACGTGGAGAATCGCCAACAAGTTCAAAACTGAAGAGAATAAACGCACACTGAAGGACGGAGAACTGAAACATGTGCAACAGTTCTTGATTGACGAAATGGGACAGGACTTTCCGTTAGCCAGATTGCTTGAATATGGTGTTGGTGTTCATCATGCAGGTATGTCTGAGGACACACGTACTCTCGTTGAGTGGCTGACAGAGAGTGGCCGATTGGGAATCTTGGTCGCAACGACGACCATTGCTCAAGGAGTAAATTTTCCGGTGTCCGGTGTGGTGTTTGCCAGTCATCAATATCGGTCATCAAGGTGGCCATACCGAAGAAACATGCCCCCCGAGGACTTCTGGAACATAGCTGGACGAGCAGGTCGTGTCGACCAAGGAGATATTGGAATTGTGGCACTTGCAGCTCATGATGATGCCAGACAGCAAGTGCTTGAGGAATTCATAGATACTTCAGTAGGCGAACTCAATTCGACGCTCATCAACATGGTACAGACAGCAATGGAAGTCGGACCTCAACTACATCTGGAATCTCTGTCGCATCTCCCAAGCTGGTCCGCATTTGCCCAATATCTGGCTCACACGTATCGCCAGATCGGGAATCATGAGCAGTTCGCAGCACAGGTCGAGCAAGTTCTCCGCGGTACCCTGGGTTTTCAGTTGCTGCGCAAGAGCCACAAGGGATGGGCGGATAGTTTGGTGCAGAGCGTGTACGCCTATGCGGAAAGAATCAAGGGGAAACCCCTAGGTCTCGTCGATGCAACAGGATTCTCCTGGGAATCGGTGAACGAAACACTGGCAAGGCTCAGCCAGGAAAATCTGCCTAGTGACGTATGGTCGCCCGAGTTGTTTTCCAGCCGCAGAGACGAGCTTCGCAGGATGATGGGACTCCTCCTGCAGGTTCCCGAACTGCGAGATTCTCTTAAGGATGTTACTGGCGGAACGAGCCAGGATGGAGACAAGCTCGCTCGAATCATCTGCGCGTGGGTACAGGGACGTCCGCTTACAGAGATGGCGAGAAATTACTTTAGTCAGTCCAATCAGACGGAGAATTATGAGGTTGAAACGGATCCCGTCAATGCAATGACCAGATGCTGTCAGAGCGTGTTCGGAAGATTAACGCAAACTGCATCATGGGGTCTCTCCGCACTTCAGTCACTAACACTGGGAAATGACTTTGGTGAAATGTCTACCGATGAGCAACGAAGTATCCGCAACCTGCCAGCACGTGTTTACTACGGCGTCAACAGTGATGAGGCTATTGCCCTCAGATTGCTTGGTGTGCCCAGAGTAGCTGCGCCAGTGCTCTCGGCAAGCCTTGGCATCAAGGCAGAAGATCCTCTTCACCAGATTCGCAATCGGCTTCGAGAAGCCGATGTTGGCGAGTGGGTGAATGCAATGGGAGAGCGTGGGGCGAGCTACCATCAAGTCTGGTCAATCATTGAGGGTGAGTCTTAAGCATCAAGAATCAACGCAGTCTGTTCCATGTTTGCTATTAATCCGCCAGTAAACACAGATCCCGGCTCTCCAGTTCTAAATCAAGATCCATCCTTATCATTGCCTATAATGCACCACTTGTTAAACTTGGGGCAGGCGCAAAAACAACTTGTTAGTTTGAGTTTGTATTTATTGATTTTAGGTAACTACTCGCTCCCAACAGGGGGCGAGTAGTTGCCTATTTTGCAAACTTTGAGGCATGATTCCCTCATGGTCTGAGTGTTAATATCGGGGAATCGAGACAAAATACACCCCCATGGCCTGTAACCGATGAATCTGACTTTAATGATTGTTGTTGTTCTAATCGGACTTGTAGCACTCTCCGCCCTGTTGATACCGGCAACCACTCGAACTACAGTCGAGATAAGGTTTGATGCGCCAATCAATGCTGTCTGGGAGGTGTATACGGATTTTGCGAGTCAACCGAATTGGCGTTCGGATGTTGTCAGTGTGGAGATATCAGAGGACCAGCAAAGCTGGGCCGAAACACTGGAGAAGTCGAAAATGACAATCCGGTTTCAGCTTGTCGAAAAATCACCTCCAGACAGGTTAGTCCTGAAGTCTGCCGTGGATGGCCGGTTCGAGGGGCGCTATGTTGCCGAATTCAGACAAGAGGGAGACGAAACGATCGGTACTTTCACGGAAGAGGCGACCACGTTTGGAGTTGTATCCAAAGTGATGCGATTCCTGTTCTTCAATTCAAAAAGGTTTATTGAAGAGTATGCCGCCGAGGCCAGGGCAGAGATCAAGAGACGGGCATCCTGACTGCACCCTTGTTGCCGGATTCAACAACACTGGATGATTATCTGTCCAATGCTTCACAAGACGGCATGCCGATGCAGGAGTGGATAATTTCCCAATATTTTCGAATGACTATCCTGCCTGTTGGCGGTTGCAAGCGGGCTTGCCAATCAGGGGTTCGAGAAAAGATATCCTTGCCGAAAGGATAACTGCTTGACACGATAGGGTA
>VXPI01000396.1 GCA_009839585.1 Gammaproteobacteria bacterium | reverse complement strand
GGTTGGGGAAACGGCATATACATATCCCTGTTTAAGACTTCGAACTGGGAAAGCAACGATTTGGGCATCGCCAAAACTGATTGCCCCTGCATGCGTATTTTCACTGGTGCTCTCAGGACCAAACAATCGATTTACCAGGTTTTTATCCCAGGTTGCCAGAGACTGATGTCGAACCGCACCCTTGAGACCAGAACCAGCCATGTTGGGGTGATGGGTATGACACTCCCGCTGAATGGGGTTGTCAATCACTCCTATAGATTCGCCAGCACCCATATGAACAGGCGTGATGGTATACAGAAATAGTAATTTTCCTTGTTTGAACATCGTCTTTTTTGATAGTTTACATGCGATTAAGTAGCCGCAACAATAATTTGATTAAATCCCTCTGCCTGCCTCTGTCTGTCATAATTTTCCTCGGATTCAATCCACAAACCATGATTTGCAAGATTGCGAAGCTGCTCCGGTCCTCCTTTTAACAGTTCAAACCAGTAAACAGTCCCGGTTGGTACTACCCGTTGAGCAATCTTGGGCTTCCATTCTGCCAGACTCCACCCCGAGATAACTGTGTAGCGGGGTACTGATGCACAAATCAACCGTGCACGAACATCTCGCCATTCCAGAATCAATTCATTACCATGTTCCTTGATCCCATCAGGTAGCCAGCCTTGGGAGAACAGTCCCGGAGACCGCATCATCAGCTTGAATTTTCCTGTCTCCCGCATTTTCGACCATGTCGCCTCTGATAATGAAGGATCAAAGCCAAAATCCCGAGAGACTGTCGAGTAAGAGGCTCCTCTCCCATCACCTCCCAGGCGTAACCAACCAGAATTCGGCAATTTCCCCTCACAACCCGACAACCCGACAAGCAACCCAACTTCACCATCGCTTTCGGCCTCTTGATCGTGTTTGGGAGCAGTATGGTGCAATGAAAAAAGCTTCCCATCATCCGCACTACGACTATCTGCATGCAGGCCTATACCAACTCGAAACTCTTGACCCCAAAGTTTGCTGCTATGGATAATATGTTTTCCCTCTGTAAACTGTCTCCCCCCTTCCTGGTATACTCTCATCCCTTCTCCAGTAAACAACCAACCTGACTCGGGCTTCGAGGCGCGAGATTGACGAAGAACAGGAATACAAGGCAGAAAATCTGGAAAGCCACATATACATTCTGCCGGTTTTACCTGAGGGTCAACCTGAAGCACCTGCAGTCGTTGATCCTGTTTGGCAATCACGATATCAGATGGCATGCCGAGAAATGTCTGAATCTTCTGGCCATTTCGCATGGCCGGAGTAACTATTGAAACCTGAAAACTGCCCGGTTCACTCAATGTTCCAAGAATTCGACCGAGTTCTGTGTCAGACGACCTCTCTCCTCGAACAAATCTTTCAATTTCAGTTGCATCCTGACCGAGCAGCATCGAGCGGAATGCACCAGCCAAAACAGAAGGCATGGGCGGAAAAGACGTATCCCCATAAGACCCGGCAACAGTCCCGAATGCCCGGTTACCACGGAAACTCCAGGTATCGATAGATTCAACGAAATAGTATTTTGTATTCACGATCAAGGGGATTAATTTCGTCTAGATTGTCGGCCGAGAAATTCCGCGGTCATTAACAAGTTTTCCAAATCCAAAAGACTAAATCTTTCTTTTTCTGGCAAATCATTACTCATCAGTGTGGCCAATCTGTTGGCGATTTCGGTCAATTCTTCATCATGACCTGTTTTCTCAACCTTACGGGCAAACTGGTTACGCATGATTGCCTCAAGCATCTTCGGGTCTGCATTTTGCGGAAGTCGGCGTAATCGAGTAACGATATGGTATGCTGCGCGTCGCGAGATATCTTCAGCAAAAATACGTGACATCTCCTTGATCAAATCCGGTATACGGAAACTGGGACAGCTCCATTTGCTGACTAGGTTAATCATCCCGCCGCTACGCTTTAAAATTTTCAAGCAGAATGCGTCACGCCCCCCACCGCCATCGTCTTTAGCCAAGGATTCCGCCGCCCGCAATTCCCTCAAGACCATGGACAACGGTGTTTGATGATGGGCAACAACCGCTCCGCATGAAGCTGTTGCCTTGTTCCCCATGGTACAAACGAGCTTTCCTTTAATCCGCACATAGCCGCCTCCGGATTTAATGTTTTTAAGGTTTTTATTTGGTTCGTCCAGGCTCTCTCCCGAATAGAGCAAATTCAACATGTTCATTACCGACAGAATATCGTCCGTACAAACCATGGCCATGATGTCATCCCCACCCGCATAAATTAACTTGCCTTTAAAACATTCCTCCACAACATATCGGGCAATCCTAAGTGAATATGCGTTAAGCGCCTCGGAAATAACCTGGTGTCGAGCGGGAGAAGACGGTCGTTTTTCATTCAAGTAGTTCATGATATCTGGCTCGCGTTCGAAGCGGGTCAAAACGCTGTTACGAATCTTTGGATGCCATACTTCCTTGAACCTGATGAGAAATTTCTCTTCATTGCCGGCAATCCATGCTCCCATTTTGTCACCATCAAACAGTAATATCCCGTAATATGCCTCCGGTTTGGGCAATGAAAGACATTTCCTAATCTCCCTGCATGTAATATTTTCCGCGTCAACTCCGGGCTGCTCTTGTTCTCTTTCATATAGGTATGGGAAAATATTTCGCAATAATTCAGCATCCTCTTGCTTTTGAGGAGAGTCGATACCTCTGATCTTGCGCAACAACCTGCGCGGCAAGGAATAAGAGAAATCGCCTTTGTCTAACTTCTGTAATCGACTACGAACATCTTCAGATAACGTATCTTCTTGGCTACACCATTGCTCCAGACTGACGGAAAAAGCCAGTGCATGAGTGGAAATCGTATAGCGTCGAAGTTCTTCTGTGCCGAGAGTTTTTTGAACCCTTTCCGTGAATATTGTTGGCCAAAGGCGTTTCACCATGGATAGGGCATCCAAATATTCATCCTGTTTCACCCAAGATGGGCGTTGCTTTGCCAACCGAGACCAGATTGTCTCTATCTCGGAACGCTTTCCCGGAGGGCGATGAATCTGGGATTGTTCCAAAGCCAACCATTCTCTCTCGCCGTTCAGGTTTGAACGATACCCTTTCTGATTGAGTTGGGAGAATGGGTGGACGCTTTTTCCGGCTGCCGCCAAACGGTCCAGTAAATCGTATAGAGCTGGATAGAGCACGCCAGGATTGGGAGCATAGAATTTTATGTTTTCAACCCGCAATTCGTTGCCAAGCAACTTCCAAGCATCGCTTTTCAAAAAATGAGGCGCTTCCCCATGAGATGCTTCCCCTTCAGGAACGAAACAATCCAGAGCAGATTCAAGGTTTGACACGTCAATAGACTTTGGCTTTGATCGACTTTCAGCTAATCTCCATGGTACGGCTGCCCAGTGAACCTCTGGGAATCCCTCTAACTGTTGTTCGATCTGGCTATAACAATACTGACCATCAGGCTTCTCTCCAATTTCCGCTAACACCTTGTCCATTCCTTCCTTGGCGATTTTCTGAAAGTATTGCTGCACGGTCAGCTTTATTTCTTCAGCCAGACTTTGTGCCTTATCTGCTGGTACGATTGCAACAAATCGATTCGGCAGTCCCGCAGAAAATAGCGGATTTGCATCCGACCTCTGATTTGTCCTTGCCCAGTCAGTACCTTCAAACAATTCACTTCTTAGACCCATTGTATCTCTGAGCCAAACATCAACAATAGGCACACCTCGCAAGTTGGGGAATATAATTGAATCAGGGCCTATAGACTTTGCTACAATGCACATTCCTTGCCATGCAAGATGTGATAGCAGATGTGAGCCAGCCCATAAATCGGAAGTGGTACGAGACTCGAAAATCAATTCTTGAACTGGGCCCAAACTGACTGTTAGCAGACTCGGCGATTTATCTTGATCCAATGCCATTGCACCGGCAAATGCAGATACGGTATCGAGATGAGACCAAATCGTGTGATCGGGAACACGCGTGTCTGCCGGCAGACATTGCCACAAGTTATGCATACTGTCTTTTAGTTTATGAGGGGTATCTGGCCCAAAACGCCAAAATGCCAATAGTGTCCTGCACTGATCTACTTCGTCCCCACGCTTATGGATCAAGGATTCGAAGTGGCTTTTGCTATTAGTCTTTATATCTTCCAGAGAAATGTCGGTCAATGGCTGTAAACAATAATCTTTTCCCGTCAAAGGATGTTTCAGTACAGGATTTTTTGCATAATCAACTTGTGCCCATTTAGCATATCTATGATCGCTTTCACTCGTCGGAAATTGAGGTCGGTCGGCGGCAGCGGCATACCAATCTCCGAGTTTCACAAATTCCTTAACATCGGAAGGCATCATGCGATTTCCGAACAGAATCTCTCTGAGCTCGGCTACCGTACCCCATTCGTGTCCTGTTTTATCTCGTAATAACACCAATGCTTTTTCAGCTGGATCATGAACCCATGCCGCCAGCTTGGTTTTCCATAACAGATTGTTGTTTGAATCGTTCATGCGAGTACTACTATTTACAACGATCAAATCTCGAGTGCGATTCAATAACCTGATGAATTTTTTGATAGATTTCTAACTGTTTCTGTTTAACCCAGTTCCTTTCTTGAGGGTCTAGACACGCCATAAACTTAGTTGGAAAACAGGTCGGCATATGGAATACTCGACAAATATATTTTTGTGATTCATCTTGAATAATCTTGAAACGAATTGGAGAAGGCAAACGCTTACCATCACAATTGCGCAAATTCCATTTATTGCCTGCAGGATATCCAAGCAGATGAATACCAGCAATAAGTTCATCCCTTGAATTATCAAAACGGTGTTTCTTTGCTTCTTCACGCATTTCATACTTCAATTTAGCCAAGCAATTAACGGCATCTTCCCATGCATCGAATTGCTTTGTAGACTCCCAAAGCAGTGGGGCACCATTGTCCATTCCAAGGGCATGAGGCCAATCGCATTCTAAACATTTATCCAGTTCCCTCATATAAGGTTTGGCATTAATCAAAGAAAATCTTTCTATACTTTCACCATCAATTATCAGTGATCCCCACCCGTTTCTCGAACGTGATCCCAAGGTGCCGAACCAAGACATCAAATTTAACGCCTCATTAATTTCTTTTTCATACTCACTGGGAAATCGAATGCCTAATTTGGCAGTTTGTCCATTGGGCAAATAAGTCCTATTACTTGTTTTTGAATCGGGGCTAACTGGGCCGTAGCCAAGATATAGGTCAGTCGAAATACCTCGCCCTCGCCCAACTTTCTCAAATTTTTCATTGGACTGAAATGATTTTCTTTGTTCATTCCATCGATCCAACCTCAGATAAATCTTGCTTTTCTTGGGAGATCCATCTGAAGCATGTCCAAAGATATACTTTTCACTTTCCCGCAACTTACAGTATGAGTATCCGTGTTTTTTTGACATGGAAATCCGCCACCAATACCGCAGGGCTGCCTTGAATGGAGGAGTTCTCCATTGTCCATGCTGTTGGAAATTCCCCAAAAATGCAGGTGTTGCGAAACTGATCGTATACTCCCTTTCTGATTTCATAACCATCAATGCGCTCTGCTCATATTTTCGAAATATAGTTTTTTGAATTGCTTGGTTTTATTTCCTAGCTATTAATCTATATTG
>VXPI01000248.1 GCA_009839585.1 Gammaproteobacteria bacterium | reverse complement strand
TGTACGAGAGAATTTCTTTCGTAAATACCCGGACTTGAAAGCAATGGTGGAAAACCTGACCTACGAAGATATCTGGCGACTCAATCGTGGCGGCCATGACCCCCATAAAATTTATGCCGCCTACCATGCTGCGACTCACCATGAGGGACAGCCAACGGTTATTCTGGCCAAGACGGTCAAGGGCTATGGCATGGGTGAAGCAGGCGAAGGCCAGAACACCACTCACCAGCAAAAGAAAATGGGGGAGCAGTCACTTCTTGCCTTCAGGGATCGCTTCAATATCCCGTTAACCGATGAAGAGGTTGCAAAGACTCCCTTTTATCGACCTGCAGAAGACTCTGATGAAACCCGGTATCTGCTGGAGAGAAGAGAGGCTCTGGGCGGTTTTCTTCCGGCCCGGAAAATCTTCAGTGCACCGGCAATCACCCTTCCGAAGCTGGACATTTTCAAGGCGCAGCTTGAAGGCACCGGTGACCGTGAAGTCTCGACCACAATGGCGTTCGTGAGAATTCTTTCTTCATTGATTCGGGACAAGAGCCTGAAAGACCGGATCGTGCCGATCATTCCCGACGAATCCAGAACCTTCGGCATGGAGGGCATGTTCAGACAACTCGGCATTTATTCACCGCATGGTCAATTGTATGAGCCGGTCGACTCTGATCAGTTGATGTTTTACCGGGAAGACAAGACTGGACAGGTTCTCCAGGAAGGGATTAGTGAGGCAGGTGCCATGTCGTCCTGGATTGCTGCCGGCACTTCCTACAGCAATCACGACTACTGTGCAATTCCCTTTTTCATTCTGTATTCCATGTTTGGCTTTCAGCGAATCGGTGATTTGTGCTGGGCTGCCGGGGACAGCCGAGCGAGAGGCTTTATTCTGGGCGGTACTGCCGGGCGGACTACACTTGCCGGCGAGGGGCTGCAGCACCAGGATGGCCACAGTCTGATCCTGGCCTCGACGGTGCCGAACTGCGTTTCCTACGATCCTACCTACAGTTATGAGCTGGCGGTGATTATTCACGATGGACTGCGCCGCATGTACCAGGAAGAGGAAAGCATCTATTACTACATTACCGTAATGAATGAAAACTACCCTCACCCGGCAATGCCAGAGAATGTCGAGGAAGGCATTTTGCGGGGCATGTACCTATTGAAGAAAGTGGGCAAAGACTCCAACAAGAACACAGTTCAAATCCTCGGTAGTGGAACGATTCTAAGGGAAGCGGAAGCTGCCGCCGAGATTCTGGACAAGAACTACAATGTAAACACCAATATCTGGAGCGTAACCAGTTTCAATGAACTTGCCAGAGACGGCAATGACGTTGAACGCCAAAATCGCCTGCATCCCGATGAACCCCGACAAAAGTCTTATGTGGAACTCTGCCTGGAAAACACGGAAGGTCCGGTGATTGCAGCAACCGACTACATGCGGCTGTATGCTGAACAGATTCGTGCCTATGTGCCTGGACGCTACAGTGTTCTCGGAACCGATGGATTTGGACGGAGCGATACACGGGCCCAGCTCAGGAAATTTTTTGAGGTTGACCAGCGCTACATTGCTACTGCGGCATTGAAGGCTCTGGCCGATCAGGAAGCCATTGACCAGAAAACTGTAGTCAAGGCGATCCAGGACTTGCAGATAGATACTGCAAAGCCCAATCCGAGAAAGGTGTAGCAAAATGATTGAAGTAAAAATCCCGGATATTGGTGACTTCCAAGATGTTGAAATCATTGATGTTCTATTCAATGTAGGAGACCGGGTTGAACCGGAAGACGAGCTGCTGACTCTCGAAAGCGACAAGGCGACCATGCCAATCCCATGCCCTGTAGGCGGGGTGATCAGTAAACTGCATGTAAGTGTTGGCGATCGAGTCTCGGAAGGAGTGCTGGTTCTTGAACTTGAAGAAGATGCGGCGGGAGACGCACCAGAAAAAGCAGAAGCACCGGGCAAGCCCGAGTCCGAGGTCACGCCAGCTCCAGAAACTGGGCAACCCAAGACACAACAGGAACCAGCCCCAGTTCCGGACCCCAAACCCGAGCCTGTGAAAGCGGATGCTGCAACCAAATCGAGCGCACCCCCGTCGCCTGAGAGGACAGAAAGGTCAGATGCGATTCCGCATGCAAGTCCGGCTGTGAGACGTTTTGCCCGGGAACTCGGCGCCAGTCTACACAGAATCAGGGGAACTGGACCAAAAGGGCGTATCCTCAAGGAAGATGTCAAGGCATGGACCAAGCAGCAGCTGGAGGAATCAAGCAAAAAATCGAGCGCCCCGGGTCTTGGGATTACACCGATGCCGGAAATTGATTTTTCTGAATTTGGAGAGACCGAAAAGCTGTTTCTTTCACGCATCAAGAAACTCTCCGGACCACATCTGCACCGTTCCTGGGTCAGCATTCCTCATGTCACCCATCATGATGAGGCAGATATTACCGACCTTGAGGATTTTCGTCGCTCTCTGAAGGATGAAGCAGCAAGTCAGGGCCTCAGAATCACCATCCTGTCCTTTGCCATGAAGGTGTTGGTGAATGCGATGAAGAAATTTCCAGCATTCAACGCATCCCTGGCCCAGAACGGAGAGGAGTTGATTCTCAAGAAGTACTTCAATATCGGAATTGCCGTGGATACCCCAAATGGTCTGGTGGTCCCGGTCATACGACATGTAGACCGAAAGAGCATTTTTGATCTGGCCAGGGACCTGGCAGAAGTCAGTCAACGGGCACGTGATGGCAAGTTGAAACCCTCTGATCTCAAGGGGGGGTGTATCAGCATTTCCAGTCTCGGCGGTATTGGTGGCTGTGGTTTTACTCCGATTATCAATGTGCCGGAAGTGGCCATTATTGGCTTGTCCCGCAGCAGGATGACTCCGGTCTGGAATGGCAAGGAGTTTGAACCCCGCATGATGTTGCCGATTGATGTATCTTACGACCATCGCGTTATTGATGGTGCAGAAGCAGCCCGCTTCGCCGCACATCTTGTGAATTCGTTCTCGGACGTTAGAAGACTGGCTTTGTAGACTTTATTATGGCAAAAACAATAGAAACACCGGATTTGGGAGATTTTGAAAATGTCCCGATTATTGAAATCTATATCTCGGAAGGAGATACAGTCGAAGCGGGAGATAATATTCTGGCCATCGAGAGCGACAAGGCGACCATGGAAATTCCTTCACCCGAAGGCGGTACCGTCGTCAAGCTATTAGTCTCCGTGGGCGATCCGGTGTCCATGGGCCACCCACTGATCGAGTTGGAAACCGGAAGGGCTACCGGGCAACCAGCGGCTCCAGAGGATCCGGCTGAAGAGAAGGAAATCGAACCTGCCGAAAAAGCTTCGCCCCCCGCCGAGGCCCGGAAACCCGTTTCTGGCACACCCAAAGTGGAAGGCGATATGCATGCACAGCTGGTGGTCCTGGGTTCCGGACCCGGTGGCTACACTGCGGCATTCCGTGCAGCAGACCTTGGCCTTGACGTGATCTTGATTGAACGCTATCCGACTCTGGGCGGGGTTTGCCTGAATGTCGGATGCATTCCTTCAAAAGCGCTCTTGCACGTTGCCAAAATGATTGATGAGAGCGAGGAGATTAGCGAAGCCGGGGTTCTTTTCGAACATCCCAAACTGGATATCGCACAGACCCTGAAGTGGAAGAACAATATTGTCAGTCAGCTGACTGGCGGGCTTGCAGGTCTTGCCAGAAAAAGAAGGGTTCGTGTAGTTCAGGCAACGGGGAGATTTAGTTCTTCCAGTTCAATCAGTCTGGATGACGGTCAGACGGTAACTTTTGATCAGGCGATTATTGCCGCCGGTTCCCGTCCAGTAGAGTTGCCCGGCTTTCCTCATGATGACCCTCGCCTGATTGATTCAACCGGAGCCCTGGAATTAACCGACATTCCAGCAGATCTCCTGATTATCGGTGGCGGCATTATCGGACTTGAAATGGCTACGGTCTATCATTCGCTTGGCAGCAAAATCCATATTGTCGAGATGATGAAGGATCTCATGCCAGGAACCGACCCTGATTTAGTCAGACCGCTAGTGAAGCGGATCAAGACGCGATATGCGAACATCTGGCTGGAGACACGAGTCAAGGGCATCCAGCCCGGTAAACAGGGGCTTGAAGTCAGTTTTGAAGGAAAGGATGCACCGGATTCAATGACCTTCGATAAAGTTCTGGTATGCGTAGGGCGTACGCCGAATGGGAAGGAGATTAACGCCGAATCAGCCAGCGTCAATGTTGATGAACGCGGGTTTATTGCAGTTGACAATCAGCAAAGAACCAATGTTGGCCATATTTTTGCCATCGGAGATATCGTCGGACAGCCCATGCTGGCGCACAAGGCCGTCCACGAAGGAAAGGTCGCAGCAGAAGCTGCTGCTGGCATGAAGAGTGGTTTTGAAGCCAGGGTAATTCCATCAGTGGCCTATACAGACCCTGAAGTCGCGTGGGTTGGTATAACTGAAACCGAAGCGAAGGCACAAGGCCTGGACTATGGCAAAGGAGTGTTTCCCTGGGCTGCCAGCGGTCGCTCCCTGGCTCTTGGCAGAAACGAGGGTGTTACCAAACTGCTGTTTGACAACCAGAGCAATCGTATCATTGGTGCCGGCATTACCGGCACCAATGCCGGAGACTTGATCGCCGAGGCGGGGCTTGCTATCGAAATGAACGCTGATGCCGAAGATATTGGACTGACCATCCATGCGCATCCGACTCTGGCGGAGACTCTGGGCTTTGCTGCCGAGGCATTTGAGGGAACGATCACAGACCTGTACATGCCGAAGAAAAAGTAACGGAAACGATTCTGTACAACCTAAACGTTACCAAACCCTGCCAGCTGAAACTCTGGGCACCCCCATTTTATGATCAAGGGGTGATTTGAAGGCCGTGCTACATAACTGTTTAGATGAATCACTGCATTAAAGAGATTGAGGCGATCAAGCGGCGTATTGATTCACTGGACATTGAGCGCAAGGACTTGCTTAGCAGACTAAGCATTCTTGAAGGCAGGCACCAGCAACAACAAGGGGAAGTATTACAGCAATTTTCACCTCAAGAGAAAATCCATATCTTCCGTCAGCTGTTTCGAGGCAGGGATGATGTCTTTCCAAAACGCTGGGAGAATAGAAAAACCGGTCGTTCTGGATATAGTCCGGCATGCTCGAATGAATGGGTAAGAGGTGTCTGCGAGAAACCTAAAATCAAATGCAGTGAATGCCCTAACCAGGCCTTTATCAAAGTATCTGATGATGTAATTCGACAGCATCTAACTGGCAAGGATGCTCTCAATAACGACAGCACCATTGGTGTATACCCCATGATGTCTGATGAAAGATGCTGGTTTATAGCTGCCGATTTTGACAAGAAGAATTGGCAAGAGGATATTGCAGCTTTCATGAAAACCTGCAGTAATAAAGATGTCCCAGCATATGTAGAAAAATCACGATCAGGAAATGGCGGCCATGTATGGATTTTCTTTACAAATCCTGTTACTGCATCGAACGCACGCAAGATGGGGGCATATTTATTAACCGAGACGATGGAGCACCATCCTGATTTGGGTTTTTTCTCTTACGATCGTTTCTTCCCCAATCAAGACAATATGCCTACAGGGGGGTTTGGCAACCTAATTGCCTTACCGCTACAGTATGCCC
>VXPI01000367.1 GCA_009839585.1 Gammaproteobacteria bacterium | reverse complement strand
TTTACAAATCCTGTTTGAAACAGTATTGACGCAGGCAGGGTACGAGTAGTTACGCTTCAAGTTAAAAAAATAGCTCTTTTAAATATCCCGAAACTTGTCCCGGGATAAAGGTACGTGTGAATTAAAAAATATAGTACAAATATTCGTATGCGTTCATCCCTTCATTTCGCGAAATCGCATGATGAGCATGATAATGAATACCCCTGTTATGGAATGTGTATAATTGCCAGAGCATTCAATGAAGGGTCATGATGGTGAAATCAAAAATTGAAAAAGTGATCAAGGCATTATCTCAAATGTGCGTTGACCACAAGTGCGACAAACAAACGCTAGTACCTGTCCAGCAGGACCTTGAATGCAAGTTCAAGATAGGGTTCAGACTTGAACAAAAGCCTGTTGTCCGGCAAGTCAAGTCATAGTGTCCAAGACCGTGGAGGGAATACTCGATTCCAAGCGGTCAAGCGGCCAGTATTACACTCAAGGCAACCCGTTCAGTTGTTGCCCATTCAGAAAATGGGCAAGGCTTGCCGACCTGCCGGAACAGCATATCCTTGAACCTTTTGCCGGAAGCAACAGTCTCATCAAGATGCTTTCTGAAATGGGCCTGTGCAGTCGCTACTCGTCATTTGACATGTCTCCAGCTGATGAAAATGTATTTTTGCGCGATAGCCTAAATGATTTTACAACGGGCTATGAGGTTTGCGTTACAAATCCCCCCAGGCTAGCAAAGAACAGCGCAACTGTAAGAGGCTTGCCGTTTCCTGATTGCGATTATGATGATCTTTACAAGTTTGTTGATGGAGAATACTACCAGGATAATGATCAAGCCCGTATTCAGCAGCTCAAGAATAATGAACGCTTGATAGCACCAAAAAGCCATGCATTGACTATTGGGGACCTTCCTTCACTGCTTGATGATTATGTACAATAGCATCCCACAAGACACTTCTGGGCGATAAGTGGTAGACCGTTCTGCTTCTCGCATAAACCAGACTAGCTTCGACTCTGTTCCATTGTCAAAATGCAGGATTCAGGTCTCGAAAATTGATGTCCAGTCACCGGAGTTAGGGTGTTTTATGAGATGCTTTAGCACACAAATAACCTCATATGTTTACCGGAATTATTCAAGCCAAGGGTATCATATCTTCTAGTTACAATCATGAGTTTGGCAAAAGGCTGAGTATTGAAATAGGCGATATGCCATTGCCCATTCCGCAAATTGGCGATAGTGTAGCCGCCAGTGGTGTCTGCCTGACCGTTGTGGATATTGACAGCCACAAATTCAGTTTTGATGTGTCCAGCGAAACCCTGAGTCGAACCTTGATTGACACATGGCAACATGGAGATTGGGTAAACATCGAAAAGGCCCTGACCCTGTCTACACCACTTGGCGGTCATCTGGTCTCTGGTCATGTTGATGGAATTGGCACCATGCTGTCCTTCAAGGAAGCCGGTTCATACAGACACATGAAATTCCGAATCGGCAAGGAACTCGCAAAATTTCTGGCCCAAAAGGGTTCAGTTGCAGTTGACGGGATTAGTCTAACGGTTAACAGTATCGTCGATGATGTGCAATGGACAGAATTTGACTTGATGCTGGTGCCGCATACACTACAAAAAACTACCCTGGGCGAACTATCGATCGGTGATTCCGTGCATATTGAAGTTGACCAGATTGCCCGCTATACCCATCGCCTGGACAGTTTCAAGTCTGACAAAACAAGCGACTGAGTTGAGCCTTTCAACGCAATATCAAACATGGGGCAGGGGGTCAGATTCCCCGATCACTCGGGGTAGGACGATCCTGAAATTATCACTTGTCGATGCACACAGAAACAATCAGCCTGGATTGGCATTGCATTGTCCGATAGCCCCGCTTATGATTCGAGAAAACTGAGATTGCAACATTTGACGGAAAAAACGAGTGTCTTGCACCTCTGATTACCTGCTGTCCTGCCCCGGTTTCCGGATGATGTCAATCCGCTCTCCAGCGATCAGGCAGGTGTTGCACTTCCCAGTGGAACCGGGAAATACAAAAGGAAGAAACCGTGTCTGATTTGAAAGTCAATCCAATTGAAGAAGTCCTGGAAGAGTTTGGCAAGGGCAATACTGTCATCATGGTGGACGATCAGGACCGGGAAAATGAGGGGGATCTGTTCGTTGCTGCCGAGGTGGTTAATGATCAGCACATCAATTTCATGGCTTCAAAGGCCAGGGGGCTGATTTGTCTGGCCCTTACGGAAGAGCGTTGTAATCAGCTGGAGTTGCCGTTGATGGTCAGCCGTAACAATGCCCGTTTCTCCACCAACTTTACGGTCTCGATAGAAGCGGCTCATGATGTAACGACAGGTATATCGGCACAGGATCGAGCCAGAACCATTCAGGCTGCGGTTGTGCCAGATGCATCCCCAAAGGACATCGTTACCCCCGGCCACGTGTTTCCGATCAAGGCTCAACCAGGCGGCGTATTGACGAGAGCCGGCCATACCGAGGCCGGTGTTGATATGGCAAGACTGAGCGGGTTTGAACCAGCAACGGTGATTTGCGAAATCCTGAAAGAGGATGGTACGATGGCAAGATTGCCGGATTTGATGAACTACGCCAAGGAACATCAACTCAAAATTGGAACTATCGCAGACCTGATCCGTTACCGTCTTGACCATGACCCGACCCTTGTTCGAATTTCCGAGCACTACCTGTCACTCGAACATGGCAAGTTTCGAGGTTTTGTATTTCTCGATGAAGTTGAAGGAGGTACTCACTATGCCCTGGTCAAGGGAGAACTGTCGAGGGACAGGGTGGTGCCAGTGCGTGTGCATGTACATCGTGGTGCATTGGATGTCATTCTGAATCCGCAATCACCCTGGAGTTGGACACTGGAGAATGCGACTGCATCGATTGCGGCGGAAGAAGTCGGCGTGGTCGTGATTCTGTCCTATAATGAAACTGCTGACGAGTTGGTCAAGCGCATTCAAACAAAGTCCGGGTTAACGGATCGTGCAATAGAAGCGGATCAATCCAGTGAACCACAGGACTTGCGAATGCTGGGTGCTGGGAGTCAAATTCTGGCTGATTTGGGAGTCCGGAAAATTCTTGCTCTGGGTCGCTCCAAGCGAACCCATGGCTTATCGGGATTCGGATTGGAGATTGTCGACTACGTTGAAACTCCGAAACAACTTCAGGAATGGAAACATGCCAATCAATGAAATTCATGGGGATTTGACAAGTTGTAGAGGACGATATGCCATTGTTGCCGGAAAATTCAATCAGTTCATTACAGACCGTCTAATAAGCGGTGCGGTTGACACCCTGTCAACTTACGGCATACCGGAAACAGATATTGACTGTATCTGGGTACCGGGTGCTTTTGAAATTCCTCTGGCGGCCCGGGTTTTGGCCGAATCTGGCAAATACCAGGCAATAATCACGCTCGGTGCCGTAATCCGGGGTGGAACACCGCACTTTGATTACGTTGCCGGGGAGTGCGCTGCAGGAATCACGCGAATTAATGACAAATCGCATACCCCGGTCATCTTTGGCGTATTGACAACCGACACAACTGATCAGGCTATTGAAAGAGCAGGGCTGAATACCAATAAGGGCTGCGAAGCGGGGATAGCCGCTTTGGAAATGGCAAGCATAATGAACCAGATCGTAAAACCTTGACAGGAATTTGCGATTCCAGCGATCTTGTCCCCAAACTACAATGATCAGGAAAGTCACTCAACAGGCGACAAGTTGAAAAGCGTGATCAACAGTCAGCATCTGGCCAGACAGACCGCAGTTCAGGCCCTGTATCAGTACAGTTTGACCAGGCAGTCACCTTCGGAAATCGAAGGCAGTTTCATTTTCAACAAGAAACTATCGGGAAAATACCACGGGTTTTTTCAGCATCTGGTAAGAGGTATTGCCCCCCATACCGAAAATATCGATAAGCTTTTTGATCAACACCTTGACCGTGCCAAGGATCAACTGGATCTGGTGACTCTGGCAGTACTCAGGATCGGAGTATTTGAACTAGCCCATCAACCTGATACACCCATGAAGGTCATCATCAACGAAGCGATTGACCTTGCCAAGGAATTTGGGGCCGATCAGGGATACAGGTATATCAACGGAGTACTGGACAAGGTGGCTAGGGAGGTACGAGGCAATCAACAAGCCTGATTTCTCTGACCTGTTTGCTTCACCGGAAAATTTTCTGGCGTTTGGATTTGGTTCTGGCTTAATTCCAAAAGCACCTGGAACTGCGGGCAGCTTGTGTGCAATGCCGATAGTGTGGTTAATGGGGCAGGTTGAACCGGTATTCCTGTACGGAGTCATCAGCGCATCCTGTATCCTGATCGGGGTTCGGGTTTGTGGAAGGGCAACGCAACATTTAGGCATGCATGATCATCCTGCGATCGTGTGGGATGAAATCGTAGGCATGCAAATCACGCTGATGCTGGTTCCCACTACTTTGGTTAACCTGATCACTGGTTTGGTGTTGTTTCGTTTTCTGGACATAGTCAAACCCTGGCCCGTGAGCTGGTTCGACAAAAACATAAAGGGAGGGGCTGGCGTAATGCTGGATGATATCGTAGCTGGAGCGATCGCAGCAACGGTATTGTATGGAGTGTCTATCCTATAAAATGTGCAACATATTCAAACAAGTTTTTTCGTAAACATCCGGTAAAGCGGAAATCCGGTGCAAACCGAACACATGACGGTCATGTACTTGTTATGAAAATGTGTTAGATTTGCTCCGATTTCAGAATAAACACCCGCATTTTGAACGTCATGTTTGATTTTCAACAGCCTGTCCTCAGAACCGACATTTCCGGCATGCCGCTGGAATGGATTGACTATAAGCGCGCGGTGACGCTGATTACTCTCGATCAGGTTGCCTATACCTGTGGTGATTTTGAGTTGTCCATCGCAGGCGGGCATAACCGGATTACCGGCGAGAAAAGCATCGTTGAAATCAACTCGATCATTGCAACCCAGGGGCATTTTCGTTCAACTTCAGGCGATGGGTTTCACTATTCGCCCCCTTTACACAACCTGCCCTTGTTTCAGAGGGACGGGTATCTTTGCCTGTATTGTGGCGATAAGTTTCACTATCGTGATCTTTCGCGAGATCATGTAACGCCGTTCAGCCAGGGCGGACAGGATATATGGACGAATGTAGTGACCGCTTGTGTGAGATGCAATAACCATAAGGCAGGCAGAACTCCTGAACAGGCTGGCATGACCTTGCTCGCTATACCGTTTACGCCGACCCGCGCCGAATATATTTACTTGCAGGGAAGACGGATTCTTGCCGATCAGATGGAGTTTCTGAAATCCCATTTTCCAAGGACCAGTCCATTGCATGATCGAACGTAATCGAATGGACGAAACAGAAGAGATATTTTTATGACGAAGCTCAATGCATTTCGAATCCATAGGGTCGAAAAGGAAATCAAGGCTGGCTATGAAGAAATCAGTATAGACGACTTGACCGAAGGAGAGGTAATCGTTCGTGTGGAATGGTCGGGCATCAACTACAAGGATGTGCTGGCTGCTACCGGAAAAGGTGCAATACTTCGCCAGTTTCCCCTAAATGGCGGAATTGACTTAAGCGGTACCGTCACCGAGTCTTCAGCAACCGAATTCAAGCCAGGCGACAAGGTGCTGGTTTGTGGATGCGGTTTATCGGAAACTGCCGACGGAGGATATTC
>VXPI01000242.1 GCA_009839585.1 Gammaproteobacteria bacterium | reverse complement strand
TCTAGCGAAAGATGACTCAAATCGGAACATTTTCCGAGACCCTGGAGACTATCAAAATGGCACGGGAGTCCTCCTATGGGGTTACAGTTTCCCATCGTTCCGGGGAGACGGAAGATACCACTATCGCTGATTTATCCGTTGCGACCGCGGCTGGACAGATTAAGACGGGATCACTTTGTCGATCCGAAAGGACAGCCAAGTATAACCGTCTACTGAAAATCGAGATGTTGCTTGGCGACAAGGCAAAATATGCTGGTATCGATTCTTTTGGACATCGAATCATGCGATCGCATCAATGAAGGTCATAAATTACTTCATAGTGGTTTGCTTGTTGGGACTGGCCTACATGTTTCTGTTCGGCTATAACAATTTTTTCGAACTGCGCAAGCTCCAAGAGCAACTTGAAGTACAGACCGCAGAGAACGAGGTGTTGAAGGCCCGCAATGACAGGCTTCTACGTCAGGTCATGGCTTACAAAGGCAGTGATAAGGCGGTCGAAGCAATTGCCCGTTCTGAACTAGGCCTGATCAAGGAAGACGAGGTTTTCTATCAAATTGTTGAAATTCAGGAAGTCGAGGCTGATCCCTTTTGATGGGCAGTTTGACGGAAGCCTGGGCAATCTCTGGCCTGAATGAGGAAAGGGGTTATTCAACAGGCACCTCATAGGGCAATTTTCTCAAACCGAGTTCCGGGGCATCTCCCGAGTCCAGACATACTGCCGGATGCTTGCCTGCAACAAACTTAAGCATGGCAGAGAGTAGATATTTGTTCTTTTCGGTTTTGACTGCATCAATCACTATCCCCGCTTTCTGGCTATCATGACCTTTCTCAAAAAGTGCCTGACCCGGTTCAATCATTCCTTCACTAACCACGCTCGCTGTGCATAGACGGTATTTTGCTTTTCCCAGGTAGCGAAGGCGAGCAATAATTTCCTGTCCCGGATAACAGCCCTTACTGAAGTTGATTCCGGATACTAGATCCATATTTATGTGCTGAGGAATGCATTGTTCGACGGTTGGGCTGTAAACCTGCGGAAGCCCGGACAGGATATCGCACAGTCTCCAGTAATCCGGGTTCAGTATGTTGTCCAGAATATTCATTTCGTCATACAGTGGTTCCGGTTTGCCAATTGCAATGGAGCGGCTGACATGACCGGTAAATTGATAGGTATGCAAGCCTGTCAACTCTTCCCTTTCCCCAAGCAATCCGAGCATCGCATGTTCTTCCTCTATGCTGATCGCGACTTTTGCCCTCATCACATAAATCCTCAGACGCTTGATTAATTCGTCTGTTAGGTCATTCGGAACGATCATCCAGTATCCACCACCCGATCTTTTCATCAAATACAGCATAGCGAGCACTCTGCCCTTGGGGTTGCAGTAGGCATTCAATTGGACTTGATCATCCGATATCCCGGAGATGTCATTGCTGAATTGATTCTGCATGAATTTTTCTGCATCGGAACCGCTCACCGAAATGAGGGATAGATGGTTAAGCAAAAACCCCGATGTATTCGTCTCTTCATTGTTCAAGACCGATGAGTAATCCGAATCTATTGGACTCATTGGAGTGGATTGGGTCCGCAGTAATGGCATGCTGATTTTTCCGGGACGGATAAAGGATGTTCGATAGTTCGAATTGTACACTCCCGTGCAGACGCATGAATGCATCATACTTGAAGATGTCGGATACGAAAGGACAGCCATTTGCATAAAACCGTTTTGCACGCTGGATAGAGAAATTTCGGTTTTCGGGCAGTGTTCCTCATGATATGCTCTGGTTTTGCTGAAACTCGAGTGAAAGCATTGGTTGCTTGAGCAGAAAGTAAGGATTGTCGGCTCGGACATCGCACAAGTAGTAGATCCAAAATGAAAATCGCCCGAACCGTAGGCCAACCGAAATCCTCCTCGATCAGGCCGGGTAGTGGTTGAAAAGTGAACCGGTTCCTGTGACACTGGCAGAGATGCACTTTCCAAGATCACCGCTGGCTGAAACTGTCGATACAATTCGGCCCAAGTACCGGGAAAATGGCGTTAAGAAAAGTTCGCCCACGACGAAGTAGTGCTCCGGAACCAACCCCGCCGTTCAATCGGAGGGACCCTGTTTCTGGCCGGTTCAGGCCTCTGGATGCGGATGAGTTGGGTCGTATCAGCAATGCATCATTCGATATTCTTGAGAAAATTGGGCTGAGTTGCGCTCCGAAGGCGGGAATGGACGCTGTGGTGGCCCGTGGCGGGCGTATGACGCCGGAGGGCCGACTCCAGTTCCCGCGTATTCTGGTCGAGGAGGCGCTTGATGAGCTTCGTCGTGATTTCGTTCTGCGTGGACGTGAAACGTGCCACGATCTTGAAATGTCCATTTCAAGGGTTCACACTGGGACAGGGGGTGCCTCTCCCATGGTTGTCGACATGGAGGATGGCCGCTATCGAGCAGCGACACTGGTCGATCTTTACGATGCCTCCCGCCTTGTCGATACTCTGGAAAACATTCAGTTCTTTTCACGCTCGATGGTTGCCAGCGATATTTCAGACGCATGGGACTTGGACATCAACACTGCTTATACCGCGCTATGCGGCACTTCGAAACACGTCATGACTAGTGTCAGCAATGCAGCTTACCTTGATGATATTTTCGACATGTGTTCAATGATAGCCGGAACGGAACAGGCTTTTCGCGAACGTCCCTTCCTTTCACTCAATATCAACCACGTGGTGCCGCCGCTTCGTTTCGATCCTGACGCATGCTTGGTGTTGATGGAGGCCGCGCGGCGAGGGTTGCCAGTGATGGTCAATACATTCGCCCAGATGGGAGCCTCAAGCCCAGTGACCATGGCTGGCTGTCTTGCGCAGACAAATGCTGAAACCCTGGCCGGCATGGTGCTGGCCTGGATTGTCAATCCGGAGGTTCTGGCGGTTTACGGACCCCGCCCGATGGTGACGGATTTGCGTTCGGGTGGCATGGCCGGTGGCAGTGGAGAACAGGCAATACTGACCGCCGCCGCGGTGCAACTGGCACAGTTCTACAAGCTTCCCAATTCGACCATAGCCGGTGCGACCGACAGCAAACTGGCCGACGGGCAGGCCGGATATGAGAAGGCGCTGGCGGTGACCATGGCCGTTCAGGCTGGTGCCAACCTGATTACTCAGGCCGCGGGTACACAGGCCGGTTTGATGGCGACCTCTTTCGAGGCGTATGCCATCGACAACGACATGCTGGGGGCGATTCTCAGAGCTGCTAACCCGATCGAGGTAAGCGACCAGACACTTTCTGTGGACATGATTGCCCAGACCATGCATGGAGAGGGGCACTTTCTGGGGCACCCCGACACCTATGCCCGAATGAAGTCGGATTTCGTGTACCCGCGACAGGCTGATCGCCAAGCCCCCGATGCATGGCTTGCCAGCGGCGCACCCTCCATCAGTGATACGTCCCGACAAACCGTAGAAAAGACGCTACGCACCCACTTTCCCAATCATATCGGTACGGAATTGGATAAGGCTTTGCGGGCCCGGTTTGATATCCTGCTACCAAAAAAAAAGATGAGGTCATCATGAAGATCCTGATCATGGGGGTAGGAGCCATGGGATCGGTCTATGCCGCGCTCCTGGCCGATGCCGGCCACGAGATCTGGGCTGTCGATATATGGGCAGAGCATGTTGAAGCCATCAACAGAAACGGATTGCGTCTGGAAGGTGCCAGCGGCGACCGCGTGGTCACCTCGATTCATGCAACGGTTGATGTTTCCGAGGTCGGGTCCTGCGATCTGTGCCTGATTGCCACCAAGGCCTCCGGTGTCGGCCCCGCGGCCCAAGCCGCAGCTTCGGTAGTCGGTACCAGCACACCTCTTCTGACCATTCAAAACGGTTTGGGGGCGGGTGAACGAATTGCACGGTATATTGCGACTGACCATGTTCTGCTCGGTGTGGCCGAGGGCTTTGGCGCTTCGATGAAAGGCCCTGGTCATGCGCATCACAATTCCATGAAACGGATCCGCATTGGTGAACTTGGCGGAGGTTTCACTCCTCGCCTGAAGCAGATCGAGAGTGTTTGGCACGGGGCCGGCTTCGATGTCCAGGCTTATGAGAACATCACCCAGCTGGTCTGGGAAAAATTCCTGTGTAATGTGACCTTCAGTGCGCCCTGTACGGTATTTCACGAAACCGTGGGAGAATTGATGGCAGACCCCGATCATTGGGCCATCGCACTTGGTGCAATGAGCGAAGCCTATGATATTGCCCGTGCCAAGGACATCCCTCTGGGCTTTGACGATCCGGTTGCCTATGTCACTGCATTTGGGGCCGGAATGCCGCAAGCCCGCCCCTCCATGTTGCTGGACCATATCGCCGGCCAGGTTTCGGAGCTGGATGCGATCAACGGAATCGTGCCAATTCTGGGCCGCGAGATCGGTGTGCCGACCCCGTATAACGAAACCCTCGCTACGATCCTGCGTCAACGCGAAGCCAGATTTGCTGGAGATGCAAAATGAAGATAAACCCATTCCTTTTTGGCGACGCACTTTGTTATGGTGTCTTTTTGGATAACACTGCCAGATCCAGAGTACTTCATTCTGTTCAATCGATTCACAGGCAATCGGGAGAAAAATATCACTCTGCAATTTAGTATAATTTGCTTTTTTTAGAGTTCGGGGAGACCGAAAACTTGAGCACACGTCCTCTATCGCCACATTTGCAGGTCTATCGACCGCAGATTACCTCCGTAATGTCAATATTGCATCGAATTACCGGGGTAATTATTGCACTCGGAGCGATAGCAGTCTCCTTGTGGATTGAAAGCATAGCAAGAGGAGGGCCATGGTATGGGAGTTTATCGGACTTCCTGGTTTCTGTGCCCGGCAGGGTCCTGTTGATTATCTGGACATTCTGCACAGCCTATCATCTGTGTAACGGTATTCGCCATCTGGCTTGGGATATCGGCTATGGCTTTGAAATCCCCCAAGTGTACCGAACGGGAAAACTGGTTGTGGTGTTTGCGACCATAATCACTGTCGGAGTCTGGTTGATATGAGACTGGAACTACCCCTTGCAAAAGTGAAAGGCATGGGTGCTTCCGGTGAGGGATCCCACCACTGGTGGCGGCAACGTCTCTCCGCGTTGGCCTTGATTCCATTAACGCTCTGGTTTTTATTCTCGATTGTCGATCAATTGGGTCAAAGTCACCTTGCGGTACAGGAATGGATCGCTGATCCATTCACGGCCTTTTGCTTAATTCTATACTCGATTTTCATGTTCTATCATGCTCAGTTGGGGTTACAGGTCGTCATTGAAGATTATGTACATAATCGCGGTATCAGACTGGCCCTGCTATTGTTTTCAAAGGTGGTTCTGTTGCTGTTTGGCATTCTGGCGGTTTTCTCCGTATTACGGATTGCTCTTTAATTCACTGAACTGGATACGCCATGAGCAAAAATTACGAGATCGTCGATCATTACTATGATGTCGTGGTCGTTGGAGCAGGAGGTGCCGGCCTGAGAGCGACTTTCGGCATGGCTGTTGAGGGACTAAGCACAGCCTGTATCACCAAGCTCTTTCCGACAAGAAGCCACACGGTGGCTGCACAAGGTGGAATGAGCGCGGCTCTTGGAAACATGGGGGAAGATGACTGGCGTTGGCATATGTACGACACGGTCAAAGGGTCTGACTGGCTGGGCGATCAAGACGCAATCGAATATATGTGCAAGGAAGCGCCCGATGCAGTCATTGAACTGGAACACTACGGAGTACCTTTTTCAAGAACCTCC
>VXPI01000295.1 GCA_009839585.1 Gammaproteobacteria bacterium | reverse complement strand
CATTTTGTGTTATGTAATAGTTAATCCGGCTACGCCGCTTTTTTCAACCCCCCAAACCCCCACGCACTACTTTCAGCCATAACTCAGATAAAAATCGAAAACTTCCGTGGCATTAAAAACATAGTTGTCGAATTAGATCGAGACATTACAGTCCTGATTGGCGAGAACAACACGGGAAAAACAACTATTCTGGAGGCGTTACGCTTGTGTCTTGATGTCGTGAAATCTGACAGGACCTGTAATTTTTCTGAATACGACTTCTACCGGGATGGGAACCACATAAACCTTGAAAAGTGTGATCCAATCAGTATCAGGCTCAACTTTCTCGAAACAGAAAATCATCCTTGGCCCGAGCATATTACGCAATCCTTGAATGAAGTTATTGTCGGTGATCGCTTTTCGGAGATTAAGCTTCAGGTCACGGCAAAATTTGATTTGGAGGCTGGACGACCTCTTCAAAACTTGAGTTTCCTGGATGATGCCGATAATGAACTTGTTGGGCGATCTGGAACAATCAGAGAACTCAGACGATTTCGACCATTCTTCTTTCAGGCTACTTTGCGTGATGCGAAAGATCAGTTTCATAGCCAGTCTACGTATTGGGCATCGTTCTTGATGACAGGGACATTGATGCAACTTTGCAGCGTAATTTGGAAGATGAGCTTCAAAATGTCAATCAGAAAATCGTGGACGCACATACCAGTTTCAGGGATGTCACTACAGAGTTGAAAAACATATCTAGGCTTGTTGCTGTTGGTCAGGTGGACGCTGTAACCGTTGACCCTGTTCCAGCCGACGTGTACAAGGTTCTCAAATATACCGATGTAAATCTATTAACGACTTCCAACGCCAAGATTCCAATACGAAGCCATGGCGAGGGAACACAAAGTCTGTCCGTCTTGCTTTTGTTCAGTGCCTACTTGCACACCCGCCTTCAACCTAGCGTCGATCAACATGCAGAACCGATTATCGCGATTGAAGAACCGGAGGCTCACCTACACCCTAACGCCGTTCAAGCAGTCTGGAAAATACTGGAAGATATGCCGGGGCAGAAGATTGTGGCGACACACTCAGGAGATATCCTTGCTGAGGCCTCCATAAACAAACTTCGTAGAATGAGTCGCAAACATGACGTCACTCAATGCAAGCACGTTATGAATGAATCATTGACTGACGAAGAATTGCGAAAACTCAATCATCATGTACGCCGTAATCGTGGTGAGTTGCTGTTTGCTCGCTGCTGGCTTTTGGTTGAAGGGGAAACGGATGTCTCCGTATTTGCCGAATGTGCACAAATGCTTCAACTAGACCTTCATAAAGCAGGTGTCAGGATCGTTGAATACAGTCAGGCTGATCATAAGGTGTTTATCAAACTGGCTGACGCATTGGACATCAACTGGTTTGTAGTATCAGACGGTGACCAGGAGGGTAAAAAATACGCGGCTTTGGCCAAAAAAAGTCTGGACGGCAGAGATGAGGATTGCCACATCCGAATTCTTACCGCCGAGAGCATAGAGGTGCTACTTTGTGAGTCTGGTTATGGCGATCCATATCAAGAAATTATTGGTCAGCAACAAGGCAACAGTATTACACGGAAACCTGGTGAACATGGTTATTGGAGCGAAGTGTGTAAAAAAATAAGAAAAGGCAAGCCAGCCGCAGCGCTCAATGCACTATTGTTGATGCGTAAGAAACAAGAAAGTGGCCAGCCAGCAGTTCCTGCAGAGATTGAGGAAATATTGAAAATAGTGACTGGAGAATCACCATGAACGTCGACTTCTCGGATCTAAACGAAAATCAACGACAGGCGGTCGAATGGGATGAAGGTGCTTTACTTGTTCTAGCGGGGCCTGGCTCTGGCAAAACGGCTGTCCTGACTCTTCGGATCGCAAATCTGATCTCAAGGAGTCCGAAGGACAATTATCGAATCCTGGGGCTTGCTTTTACCGTTAAAGCGGCCAATGAAATGCGGGATCGACTTCACGAACTGTTAGGTGAGAGATCAAGAAGAATACAGCTCCGTACCTTCCATTCATTCTGCATGGACATTTTGCGCCAACATGGAAGTCAATTGAATTTTCGCCCGGACTTTGAAGTGATCACGAACGACATGGATCGCATAGCAATACTAAAAGAACTAGATGACCTGGGGCATGTCGAAGTTGATGACCCTGAAAGTTCACTGCAACAGATCGACACAATGTTCAAACACGGCATCACTGCACGAGATCTCCCAGAATACTTTGGAGAAGACAAAAATGATCAATGCAGAATACTTCAAGGTATCTTTAGTGGCTATACCGAATGGCTAGTTAAAGAAAACCAGGTCGACTTCGGTTCAATGCTCCATTTCACGAGAAAAGTGCTTGAAAGGATACCGCGTATAGCACGGCAGGTTCGCACGGTTTATCGATATGTGTGTGTGGATGAGTTCCAGGACACGAATCTAGCTCAATACCAAGTGCTACGTTTACTATGCCCTGAAAAAACATCAAACCTTTTCGTTGTAGCTGACGATGATCAGATCATTTTTCAGTGGAATGGGGCAAATCCAAAACGGCTGGAAGAACTAAAGAGTGACTACAGCCCAAAGGTTGTACAACTTCCCGAAAATTATCGTTGTCCAGCAAGGGTTGTGGAGATAGCTAACCGGCTCATAGAGCATAATTCTGATCGCATAGGAACAAAGAAGATGAGTATTGCCCAGAAAGAAAATCCGGGTAATATTAGGTTGAAATCCTTTGGCGACTTCAACGAAGAAGTTGGCGAACTGGTTTCCGAAATAAAGACGTTTCCAAAAAATCGACGCGAGACATGTCTCGTTCTCGCACGCAGTAATAAACTGTTGATGCAAGTAAAAGACGATATGATTGCAACGGGGGTGGAAGCAGAGATTGTAAGCAAAAGCCAAGATTTTATTAGTCCTCCGATCCAGCTGATGTATTACGCAATGAAACTAGCCAATGCACCAGAATCCCGAAGTTTGCTCCACAAATTGTGCGTTGCGACAGGCCTTATCGACGGTGAAAAACTCTCTGCGGAAGATGTCTTGGCACAAGCGCGGGTAGAAGGGGTGGTGCCGATCCGAGCGTTTTTCTCCCAAATTGCTGAACGTAACACACTTAAGTCAATCGCAACCCAAGGTGTTTACTCACTTTGTGATTCGCTAGATTACATGAGTTTCGCACGAGAGGCGATCGGCGTTTTTGATGCTCTCAATCAAACGAGGGAAGTCGGGGAAGCATTCCCTGACTATGGTTACGACAAAGAGAATTGGGAGCGAATTTCGAAACAAATTCATCATACACATGGGGATAAACTGAGCCTATACTCGTTTTTGCAGGAGATGGACTTGTCACCAAAGACCAAGGCTCTCCCCAAGGACTGTGTCAGGCTTCAGACAGTACACACAGCGAAGGGGATGGAATCCAAAAACGTGTTCATTATTGGTTTGGCCGAAGACCATTTCCCAACCTACTTCGCCATCAAAAATGGTGATTCCACCATGCAGGAAGAGCGCCGAAACTGTTTCGTGGCAGTAACCAGGTCGTCTAGGAATTTGTATTTGAGTTATTCAAACCAGTACTTCGGCTGGAGTAAAAAACCATCAAGATTTCTGGCTGAAATGGGACTAATTCCCGGCTAGCGAAGTGTAACCCCTCATGCATTTGAGGCTACATAGTCAACGAAGAAAGACTCTGTCAGAAGGTAAAGGTTCATTTCTGTCGGCTATTCTTCATCGGCCAAATGCCAGGCACAGCGCGGATGCAGGCCCTCACCCCATGCCCTTCTGGCAGCAATTACAGCGATCTCGCCAAATAGTGGAAGGTGTAACACAGTGCAGTTATTGTGCAACGAGTGCAGAATGCCTCCCCTTGCCAGTTCGTTGTAATTTTACTGATGAAACTACTCCAGACCAGTACGCCACTGAAGCAGTACATTGATCAAGCCATCTTTCAATGGCTGAATATCGCTTTGCCTGCGTCTGGCCTCAATCCGTCCAACTATACGGGCCACCTCTGACTCTTGATGGCCTTGATCTTCGGCAAAATTACTTAATTTGGTCTTGGCTATTTGAGAAGATGAGTCAGACGCAGAATCGTAAACTACATCCAGCTTATTCATGCGTTCCAGCCAGTCTGTTCCGAAACCATGAATACTGGCCTCTTCTGGAGAAAGATTCTTGAGTTTTTTCCATGTCCAGATTTCCGGGGTACTATCAGGCAGAAAAAATACCGTGTCGTGTTTTGCCTGATCACGCAACCTGGTTTCTGCCTTGCTTCCGCGTTTGTCGCCATCAAGAACAAATACAAAACTGTCGATCTGGCCGAATTTTCGAAATGCTGCCGCATGAGTAGGGAACTCCTCAGCACCAGTGTCACGACCTATGCATACTGAATCTGGTTTCATTTTTTGTTCTGGGAAAATGACATCGAGCAGACCTTGCAAAACACCTTCTGCAACCACATCCTCACAAAGCAGGTTGAGGACATGGTCGGACCGCCCATATAATGCATTCTGAATAATGTCTCGGTAGGGGGGGCGTACTACAACTTGAGTCGCTTCAGTACGTTCCAGAAAGATGCGTCCGTTTGGTGGCACTGAATCCAGAACGACCGGGCTATGTGAGGTAAGAATTACCTGTAGATTATTACGCAGTGCCAATTGTTGTAAATGCAACATGAGAAGTTGCTGTACCCAGGGATGAAGGCCTGCTTCAACCTCATCAATTAGAATCAACGCTCCATCAAGTTGGGCTATTTCCTGGGAAAGACGCAGAATTGCCCTCTCCCCCGCCGACATATGCAATTCAGAATAACTGGCGCCAAGTTCTTGAGACGCAAAAAGAAGCGACTTATTGCCGATGGAAAGATTCACAACTTCGGAATACCGAAACGGTAGCATTTGATGAGCAAATTCAATCTGTGAAGCAGATAGGGCTATTTCGTCTGGCGGGGTTTTTGAACGTGACAAGCCTAATACACCGCGCACCTCAGATGGATTGCTGAGATTGCTGAGCGTTCTAAGATATACGAGACGTTCCGGTTGACTGGCGTTCTTTCGACCCATGAAACTCCGGTTCCAGCCCTTGAGCCTACGCCATCTCATGGATCGACGACCCTCTGGAGTCACATAGTCAAAATCGACAATAACCGGGGTCTTGGGGTCTTCCCGTGTTCCTGACGTTGGGCGATAGTCGGGGAAAAGTGTTGACGGAACGAAATCCTTTACTCCAGCCCCCGGGACCTTATATGCACAAGCTACGCCGAATAAAACCGTCGTCTTGCCACTTGCGTTGCCACCGGCAATAACGCTAACCGGGTAATCAAAAACAACTCTCAGATCATTAATACCTCGTATTCCTTGCAAATGAACCTCGGTCAAAAAGTGCGGAAGATGTGGTTTTTTTCCCTGTAACTGTTCCCACATTTTTCTAAAGCGCTTCTCAATCATGGCTGAGTCCTTCACTTAACGAGCAAAACAAGAATTCATCAGTACTGATTTTACGCCTTTTAGCCTTCGGCATTTGTGATTAAGAAAGCATCATTCCTGCCATCGTATGTCGGTGGAGCAAGTAGAGTACTTCGTTGAATCTTCAATAAGTGGAACATGGAAGACAGGTTTGTTAACGTCGAAAAAAGGCATTTCCTATTTTTCGAAAAGTTGAATGTTGAGTGTTTTCACGGTATTTATAATATGCCCGATGTATATCATATACCCC
This sequence comes from Gammaproteobacteria bacterium, assembly GCA_009839585.1. Taxonomy (GTDB): domain Bacteria; phylum Pseudomonadota; class Gammaproteobacteria; order Arenicellales; family Poriferihabitantaceae; genus Poriferihabitans. The sequence goes on along the minus strand of VXPI01000295.1, from coordinate 77 downwards.
AAGCACAGACCTTTATGATAAACGTAACTACTCGCCCCCTTGATTCTACTGCATTAGCGGACATCATTTTCTGCTTG
>VXPI01000051.1 GCA_009839585.1 Gammaproteobacteria bacterium | reverse complement strand
TCTGTTTTTCTGAAAACAATCAATCGAACAGCCAATTCGAACTCTGGTCATTCTCCCGTAGTCTAGTTTGCAAAATAACTTTTTATTTCCCGCAAGATTTGTATGGAAAGGGCGAAAGAAATTGTCCGCTAATCTCGACCAATGCTGACTCATCTCAATTACCGCCAGTGCGACTTCTACGCAAATCTGGATGAACTTCTCAAGAGAGGCAATCAGGAATCTGAAAATGTAGACGAAGTCGTTCGATCCATCATCGCCAAGGTTCGTTCTGAAGGCGATCAGGCCTTGCTCGAATTCACTCGGAAACTTGACAGGCGGAAAATGGATATTGAGGACCTGGAGTTATCCGATCCTCAAATTCAGGGCATTGCCGATCAAGCCGACCCCGAGTTGAAACAGGCACTCCTCGCAGCAGCGGAAAGAATACGATGGTTTCACGAGAAGGAACGGCTCGAATCCTGGAAGTGTGTGGATGAGGACGGCACGCAACTTGGACAGTCAATCTCTGCCATTGACCGGGTCGGTGTATATGTGCCCGGCGGCACTGCTGCGTATCCATCCTCGGTTCTAATGACCACAATCCCTGCAAAAGTGGCAGGAGTCTCCGAGATAGTCATGGTTGTACCCATGCCGAATGGCGAAGCCAATCCTGCAGTCATAGCCGCTGCCCAGATCGCGGGAGTGGACCGCATCTTTACGGTTGGAGGAGCCCAGGCGGTCGCCGCACTGGCTTATGGGACAGAAAGCATTCCTGCAGTCGACAAGATAGTAGGCCCGGGAAATGCCTATGTGGCCACCGCCAAGAAACAGGTTTTCGGCAAGGTGGGGATTGACATGATAGCGGGTCCCTCTGAAGTTCTCGTCATCGCAGATTCCTCCGCAGACCCCGAGTGGGTGGCCATGGATATGTTTGCCCAGGCCGAGCACGACGAGATGGCACAATCCATTGCAATTGTGACCGACCCAAAACTCGGTGAAGCAATCACTTTCGCTATCGACAGGTTGCTCCCCGGCATGGAGCGCCGCAAAATTATCGAGGCATCCCTTGTCGCTAACGGAGCCTTGATTCAAGTCGGAAATCTTGCCGAGGCAGTTGAAGTCGCCAATCACATCGCTCCCGAACATCTTGAATTGATGGTGTCAAATCCAGAGGAAATAGTACCGAAAATACGGCATGCAGGGGCCATTTTCGTCGGAAAATACAGTGCCGAGGTGCTGGGCGATTATTGTGCTGGGCCGAATCATGTCCTGCCGACATCCGGAACCGCAAGGTTCAGCTCCCCTTTGGGGGTTTATGATTTCCAGAAGCGAAGCAGCATTGTCAATCTCTCCCTGGACGGATCCAGAAAGCTCTCGCGAATAGCGGCGACCATGGCCCGCGGTGAGGGATTGACGGCCCATGAACGTTCTGCCGAGTATCGAACGAATATCGGGAAAATTCCCGCTCCATCCATGGATGATCTCGCGAAACGGTACGTGCAGCGATGGGTTCCGGATCAGATTCGATCAATGTCTGAATACAAGGTGTCGGATTCAGCGGGGATGGTTAAGCTTGATGCCATGGAGAACCCGTACTCACTTCCGCAATCACTGATTGACGAATGGGTAGGGGCGCTTGCCCGGGTCTCCATCAACCGCTATCCCGATGCTGACTGCCGGGAACTCAAGGAACGCTTGTCCAGATATATTGGCCTGCCTGAATCATGTTCTTTGGTGCTGGGCAATGGGTCTGATGAATTGATCCAGATGCTGATCTTGATGCTGGGTGGACGGGGTCGTACCATCATTGCGCCATCGCCTTCATTTTCAATGTACCGGCAAATTTGTTTGTACACGTCTACTCGTTTCATCGGTGTGCCATTAAGGAAGGATTTTGCTTTGGACGGTGCGGAAATGATTCGCGCCATCCGGCATTATGATCCGGCTTGTATCTTCATCGCATATCCCAATAATCCAACGGGTAACCTGTTTGACACAAAAGTACTTCAGGAGATTCTGGATGCTGCAAATGGACTGGTAGTTATTGACGAGGCGTATCATGCCTTCAGTGAGAGTTCCTATCTGAATGAGGTTCCAGAACGTCCCAATCTTATCGTTATCAGAACCATGAGCAAGACTGGGCTGGCAGGTCTCAGGCTGGGCCTGGCTATGGCTAATAGCGAGTGGGGACGGGAAATTGGCAAAGTCCGTTTCCCGTACAACATCAATTCACTGACACAACTGAGTGCATCACTGATTCTGGATAATGCTGGTCTACTGAAGGAACAGACTGCCTCAATCATCCGGGAAAGAAGGAAGCAGTTCAAAGCACTTCAGGCTGTTGATGGGGTTACGGTGTTTCCGAGTGCGGCTAATTTCCACTTGTTTCGAGTCTCGGATGCTGAGCGGGTTTATCGTGAACTCCTGAAGCATGGTGTCTTGATCAAGAACCTGCATGGTACCGATGATCAGTTGGACCAATGTTTGCGTGTAACAGTCGGCAGGCCCGAGGAAAATGAGCAGTTTCTGGCGGCTCTCAAGAATATACTTGTTCCTTGAACTTCAAAGTCGGTTGCTCGATAAGTGAAGAGTGTACTCGCAAAGAGCATATCGCCCAACCCAATGCTGATAATGTAGTGACAGGCCTGTATTTGTTGCTGTTTTATCCATCAGGTAAAACCTGTCTTTCTGGATCTCTACGTCTATATCCGTATTATGAGTGTCTCCAGACAGAATAACAGGGAAAGCCGGGAACTGGGATTATCGACAACTTTCTTGAATTTGGGTTAAAAACTATAACGTTATAGTTTATGGTTTATGTATGACGTTTTACTCTCCATGAAATCATGCAGAAGGTTTCCTCAACGGAGCCAGAATGGCTCGATTAGGCACGTGGAAATAGCTTGGTCTACCCGTGTACAACAACCAGAAAACCGCTCATCGGTTATGCATCCCAATCCCGGCTCTCATACCTCCCGGGGAATTTTGGTGATCACTTCAAACGGTATTTGCCAAATCATCAAGGTAGGTTGAAACAATCCGTCTCAAGTGCATGAGGCCTTCACGCTTACTGACGGGTTTGCTTGGTTGAGAAGGCTGAACAATAGCCGACCATGGACGGTGAAGGAGCAGGCGATGACGAATGAACTCCCGATCATCTTCTCCAGGACGCGGCATTTCTGATGCAAGGATATTTCTTGCAAACAGGACAAGAGCGGCTGAAACCCGATCCGGATTGCAATGCCCTGAGGCAAACGAGTGCAAATCTGCATAATCCCGGGAAGTCAGGGAATCTGACAACGATGTACAAGGACTGTTTTCGGAAACAAGGTCAAGTAACTGCTGATCCATATCCTGAAAATACAGGGGGATTTGCGAAGGCAGATTACGGGAAAACCGGGTAGTGGCTCAGTTTGAAATATCTGATTTCTTTTTGTAGGTTTTGGGCCGGTTTGGTACGGGCTGTACATCTTCAACCATCTTCACAATATCGCTGACATCCCAAAGTCGGTCGGTTACACCTGCTTCCATTGCCGGAGTTACTTGCAGGGTCTGGTGGATCCTGCAGAAATTATAGTACATGAAATGTAGCGCTACGGCATGATCGTGGTTTTCCATTTTCTTTGAAAAGGCATTGGTCAGCCGCGTAAACCGGCGCATGGACATGCGCATTGTCAGATTCTGACGCTCTACATAAGATGTGGAGATGCCATCGGGATCGGGGTTTCCTTCAACTACCTTGCGCTGAATGCCGTTACACTTTCCGGGGCTGTAGCGGGATTCTGATTTCAGGTCGGCACTTCCGCCGTAAACCTTGATAAGCTGTGCATAGTCAACATCGCCCCCGAATGCACCTTCAACGGCCTCCAGATATGACTTGTGGCCATCGCTGGTCAGTTGTACCCGGTTATCCAGCCTTGACCGTAAATCGTCCATGAACTCGATGGCAGTAGCACTGGATCGATCGCCAAGCCTCCATGATGGAACCAGCTTGGTATCCGCACAAATAGCGGTCCATGTCCAGACATCACCCGCCAGGCGAGGCGGGTTCTTGGCAGTCGGAACATTCTTGTTCTTGGCATATACGAAGCTCCATATTTCATCGACTTCAATTCGGGTACATGAAAGATTGCGCAAGGCCATGTCCTGATACTCTGAGCAGACCCGACCGGCATCAACCAGCAGCTTGGTTACAGTATTGCGGGAGACATCGGCAATGCGGGATGTCGAGCGGATGCTCATGCCTTCAACCAGGCATTTGAGTATCAGGACTTTGGTCTTTGTTGGCAGTGTATTCATAATGAGCATTATACTTGCAATAAACATGTAATGCAAGCATATTGCTCAATTTAATTTCAGGCGACATATCTTGATGAAGAAGGAAGCATTGGCATTTTGCCTTTGATCAAATCTTCAATGCTCAAGCCCTGGATGAAGTTGTACTTACCAATTTCCCAATCCTCGACAAACATCTTTTCCCTGTTGTTTTCCACAGTATTCATGTATTTCTCGAAACAAATCATGACTCCGCATTTTCCTCCTGACTCTCGAACAGTTGTTGACAGAGCCTTCACTGAATCAGGTGTGACTTTTCCACCTTTTACCTGCACCACTGCAAAAGTCTTTTCAATATCTTCTTTATTGTGTCCCAGTGCTTGTGGGCTTGTCCAAAATGGAATAACCCCATCCACCCCGCCATCAGCTCCACGTTCTCCGGGATTATGAAACAACCCTCGAGCGCCAACCTCTCCACAAACCCATTTCTCAAACTCGAACGGGTTTGTGCTTGCCAGGTCATGAGCGTCAATCAAGGATAATGGACATCCAACTACTGAAACATCTGTACGATCAAGGTGTTTGAAGTTACCTGTAATTCGATTTCTGATCAAGCCTGCCGAGAACTGGGATATGTCTATTCCTAACCATTGTCGATTTAATAGCTCTGCCGAATGAACAGTTGTTCCGCAACCGCAGAACGGATCAAGCACAACATCTCCCTCGTTGCTGGATGACTTGATAATTCGTTCCAGCAGGGCAAGTGGCTTTTGTGTGGGATAGCCAAGGCGTTCTCCTTTTGGAATATGAGAACCTGCCCCGATGTCAGACCACCAATCTTCACATACCTTTCCCCGTTCAATCTGCAATTTCTCAGCTTCTTGAACTTCTTCGACCGTCCTGTTTCCAGCCGCCATTCCAATGCCACCAGAAACATATTGACGTCTGTGACGTACTCGAACATCATCCAGATTAAATTTCCACGAATCTCCTTTTGAGTATCGAAACACAATGTCATGCTTGTCTGGAAAATTCCTGATAACGTTGGATGGTCCTGTATAACACCAAACAATTTCATTTCTGAAATTTTTTTCTCCGAATATAGCATCCATGACCATTTTCAGATAATGGCTGGCTGTTGGATCGCAGTGAAGATAGATGCTTCCGGTTGATTTCAATACTCGTCTCATAGGTTTGAGACGAATAGCCATATTAAGCAAATAAGCCGAAGTGCTTATTTTTGTGTTCGGTTTTTCTTTGAATACTTTCCTGGACAGATCCACTATATCGGCAAGCAGTTGGTCATCCATACTGCCTTCTTTCAGACGGGCAAGGTTTTCTGCCTCCTCCTCGGCCCAAGACCATGTATCCTTAAAGGCCATTACTGGTTTTGCGTCTTTCTTGTACTGATCCTTGAAAGGAAGGTTGTAGTTGCTCTTTGAGTTGAATGGTGGGTCAAGGTAGATGAGGTCAATGCTCTCATCGGGCAATATGTTCTTGTCTGTTAGAACTTCCAGACAATCCTTCGCAAATATTGTCCTGTTGGATACGCCGGTTAAATTATTATTG
>VXPI01000406.1 GCA_009839585.1 Gammaproteobacteria bacterium | reverse complement strand
GGCTATCCATAGTGAAAATCGTTTGACTAGACCAATGATCCAGCAAGATGGAACATGGCAGGAGGTCGATTGGGAAGCTGCCCTGACGCATACCGTGAATGGCCTGAGATCAATCATTGACCAAGGCAAGGCAGATCGAATCGGCGGGCTCGCCCAAGCCGCATCAAGCCTTGAGGAATTTCACCTGTTCCAGAAATTGATCCGGGCTCTGGGTAGCGAGAGCGTTGACTACCGACTACAGCAACATGATTTCCGTGATGATGACATTGCTCCCCTGTTTCCGGCGAGTGAATTGCCCATCAGGGACTTTGGAACACGGAGCTCTGTATTGCTGATCGGTTCCAACATCCGCAAGGAGCAGCCGCTACTGTCGCTTCGCATCAGACAGGGATGGCGTGAAGGAAAGACTACCGTCTCGGTGATCAACCCGATTGATTTTGATTTGAATTTTGCGTGTGCGGTGAGTGAGACTGCGCCTGGCCCCGCGATGTTGAGTCGTACTGCCGCTCTTGCCAACGCAATTGCCGACCTGGCTGGAACCACCGCTCCCGCTGGGATCCCGGCTTTATCGGACGGTTGTGATGTTGCATCACTTGCGAAGCAACTAGTGGATGCAGGCCCGGAAGGCTTGATTGTTCTTGGTGCGTTTGTACAACAACATCCAGACGCCAGCCTGCTCAAGGCCTTGTCCGGATGGATTGCCGAGACTACTGGCAATCGCCTGGCTATCCTTGCACCGGGCAACAGTGCCGGCGGTGCACTGGCAAATTGCCTGCCCGGCACAAATGGCCTCAATAAACAAGCCATGCTTGATTCAGGCATGTCCGGTTTCGTATTGCTGGGCAGCCAGCCTGAGCTCGACTGCATGGATGCCTATACGGCAGTCAAGGCCCTTGAGAATGCAGATTTTGTGGTGCAATTGACCGCATTCAAGCCGGAGGCCTATGACCGGCACATTGATGTTGCCCTGCCAATTTGTTCGTTTGCAGAAACAGCCGGAAGCCATGTCAACTGTGAAGGGAAAATCCAGACTGCACAGGTTGCCATTAGGCCGATCAGCGAATCCAAGCCGGCCTGGAAAATCCTCCGGGTACTCGGCAATTTCCTGAATCTTGAGGGATTCGATCAAATCACCCTGGACGATGTTACCCAGGAAGCTCTTGAAGCCATGGGTTCTGCGGATAGAACACCAAACTGCCGCCTAGGTGAATTCCGCCTGCATTCACCGGTCTCATTCGCACAAGACGGGCTCAGCCTGATCACCTATATGCCGATGTACCGGGGCGATCCACTCATCCGCAATGCGTTGGCATTGCAGTCTGCAGCGGATAATCCGGGACCTCTGGCAAGCCTGCATCCCGAAACGCTGAAAGAGCACTCATTAAAGGACAGGGATTGGGCCGAGATTGGTAATGGTGAAGTTTCGGCACGCCTTCAGGTCATCGAAGAGCCTCGAGTGCCCAGGAACTGTGTGCTCATTCCTGCCGGATATGTGGAAACGGTGAATGCCCGTGCCCCGGGCACTTTGCACATCGCCAAGGCCGAGCAGGAAATCCCATGATTTACGATACATTCCTGTTTTTTGCCGGTTGGCTGCCCGAACCCGTACAGGCGATATCGTGGATCGTGATCAAAATCACGGCGATCATCGCCCCATTGATGGCCTGCGTAGCCTATTTCACATTTGCCGAGCGCAAGGTCATTGGCTATTTCCAGACCCGGGTCGGACCCAACCGGGTCGGGCCCAAGGGCTGGCTACAGCCGATTGCCGATGCCATGAAGCTGATGTTCAAGGAGCTGGTGGTTCCAGCCCGCTCCAACCGATACTTGTTTCTGTTTGCGCCAGTGCTCTCCCTGGCTCCGGCATTGGCCGCATGGGCGGTGATACCGTTCAGTGATACACTGGTTCTTGCCAATATTGATGCGGGACTTCTGTATATTCTTGCATTAACCTCAATGGGCGTTTACGGGGTCATTCTGGCTGGCTGGGCTTCCAACTCCAAATATGCCTTTTTGGGAGCGATGCGCTCGGCAGCCCAGATCGTCGCCTATGAAATTGCCATGGGCTTTGCGTTGGTTGGCGTCCTGATGGTCGCTGGCAGTCTCAACCTGCATCAGATTGTTACCCGTCAGTCCGGGGGATTCTGGGAATGGTACTGGCTTCCCCTGCTACCCCTGATGCTGGTGTACTTCATCTCGGGGGTGGCCGAGACCAACCGTGCCCCGTTTGACGTTGCTGAAGGAGAATCGGAAATCGTTGCGGGATTTCATGTCGAGTACTCGGGTATGGGTTTTGCGGTATTTTTTCTTGCTGAATATGCCAATATCATCCTGATCGGTGCCCTGATGGTGCTCATGTTTTTCGGAGGCTGGCTGCCGCCGGTCGAGATCGCTCCATTTACCTTGCTGCCTGGCCTGTTCTGGTTTGGCATAAAAACCTTCATCGTGTGCTTTCTGTTTCTATGGCTGCGCGCCACATTTCCGCGTTACCGGTACGATCAGATCATGCGGCTTGGTTGGAAAGTCCTGATCCCGGTCACGCTGGTCTGGATCGTGGTGATTGGACTCGGCAAATTCTATACACCTATCGGATTCATTTTTTCATAGATATCATGGTTTCCAAGCTACAACAACTCTACAAGACGTTCAGCCTCCAGGAGCTCCGAAAGGGCATGGGGGTGACCGGGCGTCAGTTTTTCAGCAAAAAGACTACCATCATGTACCCCGAGGAGAAAACTCCAAAATCTCCGCGTTTCAGGGGACTGCATGCCTTGCGTCGCTATCCGAACGGCGAAGAACGGTGTATTGCCTGCAAGTTGTGTGAGGCTGTATGTCCGGCACTTGCCATTACCATTGACTCCGAGGAACGCGAAGACGGTACCCGCCGGACTACCCGTTACGACATCGATCTGTTCAAGTGCATTTACTGCGGATTCTGTGAAGAGGCCTGTCCAGTTGATTCGGTAGTGCTCACCGATATTCACGAATTCCACATGGAAGAGAACAAGGAACGACTGGTGGACAAAAGACGTCTTCTGGAAATCGGTGACAAGTATGAAGCGGATATCGCCGCTGCCCGCAAACAGGATGCTCCCTATCGTTGATTCGCATGACTTTCCTGCAGCTCGTCTTCTACCTCTTCAGTGCCATTCTAGTGTTTGCCGCCGCTATGGTGGTGACCGTTCGAAACCCGGTCAAGTCCGCGTTGTATCTGGTGCTGGCGTTCTTCAGTGCCGCCTGTATCTGGATGATTCTGCATGCGGAATTTCTGGCGATCGTTCTGGTGCTGGTGTATGTCGGAGCGGTCATGGTGCTGTTTCTGTTTGTCGTGATGATGCTGGATATTGATCTGGCTCGTCTGAGGGCCGGATTTACCCGTTATCTGCCAGTCGGTGGACTGGTGGCCGTACTGATGGCGGTTGAAATCGCACTGGCGCTATATATGGGGTTCAATGCCGAACCTTCGCAAGTCACCTCGGCACTCGGTCCGGATACCAGCAATACCCAAATAATCGCATCGGTGCTGTATACGGATTATGTCTATGCACTGGAAATTGCTTCACTGATTCTGCTGACAGCAATTATTGCCGCAATCATCCTGACCATGCGCAAGCGTACCGATCACAAATATGCCGACCCGGGCCATCAGGTCCAGGTCAGGCGCGAAGACCGCCTGAAGATTGTCAAGATGGACAGCGAAAAACTACAACCGGCAGATTCTTCGAAATGATCCCATTGTCACATGCCCTGATTCTCGGTGCAGTATTGTTCTCAATCAGTGTGGTCGGAATCTTCCTGAATCGCAAGAACCTGGTAATCCTGCTGATGTCCATTGAGCTGCTCTTGCTCGCAGTCAATGTCAACTTTATCGCTTTTTCCTATCATCTCGGTGACATTGCAGGACAGGTCTTCGTATTCTTTATCTTGACTGTCGCTGCCGCCGAGTCGGCCATCGGGCTGGCGATCCTGATCGTGCTGTTTCGAGCCAGACGCACCATCAACGTTGATGACATCGACATGCTCAAAGGTTAACCATGATATACCCAGCCATCCCGCTCATTTGCCTGATCGCGGCCATCATTGCCGGCTTGTTCGGCCGCCAGATTGGCCGGCGGGGTGCCCACATGGTAACCATCGGGGCGGTTGCCATCGCACTCATTTTGTCAATCGTGTCATATCTGGATGTCGGACAGGGCGGAGGCGGAAATTTCACGCTGTATACCTGGGCAATCAGTGAGGGCATGCACTTTGAAATCGGGTTTCTGATAGACGAGCTAAGTGCCATGATGATGGTCGTCGTGACCTTTGTATCGTTAATGGTGCACATTTACACGATCGGTTATATGCACGACGACTCCGGCTACCAACGCTTCTTCTGCTATATATCGCTGTTCACCTTCGCCATGCTCATGCTGGTGATGTCCAATAACTTCCTGCAGCTGTTTTTTGGCTGGGAAGCAGTAGGTGTAGTCTCCTACCTGTTGATTGGTTTCTGGTACGACCGGGATACGGCAATTTTCGCGAACCTAAAGGCTTTTCTGGTCAATCGGGTTGGGGATTTCGGATTCTTGCTAGGTATCGCTGCGATCGCCTACCTGTTCGGTTCGCTGGATTACGAAACCGTATTTTCAGGTGCCGGGACGATTCAGGGTGAGACGGTCTCCACGCCTTTTGGAGACTGGATATGGATTACGGTAATCTGTATCCTGCTATTTATCGGTGCCATGGGGAAATCCGCACAGGTGCCCCTACACGTCTGGTTGCCGGATTCCATGGAGGGCCCAACCCCGATTTCTGCGCTGATCCATGCGGCGACCATGGTCACTGCCGGCATCTTTATGGTGGCTCGGATGTCCCCCCTGTTCGAGTTGAGTGAGACAGCGCTCACCACGGTACTCGTCATAGGCGCTACGACCGCAATTTTCATGGCGCTGATTGGTCTGGTACAAAATGATATCAAGCGTGTAGTTGCCTATTCAACATTGTCCCAGCTCGGTTACATGACGGTAGCGCTCGGGGTTTCGGCCTATGATCTTGCCATCTTCCACCTTGGCACGCATGCATTCTTCAAGGCACTGCTGTTTCTGGCAGCCGGATCGGTGATTATTGCCCTGCATCATCAACAGGACATGCGCAAGATGGGTGGCTTGAAGTCAATCATGCCGGTTACCTATGCAACCGCCGTCATCGGCTCTCTCGCATTGGCCGGTATTCCGCCCTTTGCCGGGTTCTTCTCGAAAGATGCGATCATAGAAGCCGTGCATCACAGTCACATCGCAGGGTCCGGGTATGCCTACCTTGCCGTGCTGACCGGTGTCTTTGTCACCGCCTTTTATTCTTTCCGATTGCTGTTTCTGACCTTTCATGGCAAACCCAGAATGTCCGAGGAAACCCTGCATCATGCGAAGGAATCTCCCTGGGTTGTCACGATGCCTCTCGTCGCACTGGCCATACCGTCGATTCTGGCCGGATTCATCTTTTTCGAGCCGGTGCTTTCGGGCAGCTACTTCGGCTCCTCGATTTTTGTGCTGGAAGAACATTATGTAACCGGTGCACTGTATGAGTCCTACCATGGCCAATCCGGATTTGGATTAATCATGGCCTCGATCATGCATGGTGTCATGACACCGCCATTCTGGCTGGCTATCGCGGGTATTGCATTTGCGTGGTACTGTTACTGCCATCGCACCGATCTTCCGGGGAAAATTGCCGGGCGATTCTCTTTGATCTATCGAATTCTGGACAATAAATACGGCTTTGACGAGTTTTATCAGGCGGTATTTGCCAGAGGTTCGGTAAGCCTCGGCAAGCTGCTCCATCGCAG
>VXPI01000304.1 GCA_009839585.1 Gammaproteobacteria bacterium | reverse complement strand
GCCAGTGACGCTCTGTGGCGTGGCCAAGGGTTCCGGAATGATTGCGCCAAATATGGCGACCATGCTGGCTTTCTGCTTCACCGATGCGCAGATTCCTGAACCCCAGTTGCATGAAATGCTGCTAAAGAGTGCTGATCGAACGTTTAATGCGATCACGGTGGATTCGGACACCTCAACCAGTGACATGTTGCTGTTGTTTGCGACCGGAAAAGCAGGCAATGATCCCCCAAACACCCCGGATGACCCCAGATTCAAGGGGTTTCGAATGGCATTGGATGAACTCCTGAGGAATCTCGCCATTCAGATTGTTCGAGATGGCGAGGGTGCATCAAAATTGATAGAGGTACGAATCTCGGGTGCCGAGAGTGATGCTTCCGCTCGCAAGATTGCCGATTCGATCGCAAATTCACCGCTGGTGAAAACTGCGATTGCGGGTGGTGATGCCAACTGGGGCAGAATCATTATGGCACTGGGCAAATCAGGCGAGAATATGCAGGCAGAGCATCTCCTGATCAGGATCGGTGGCGAGCTCGTAGCCAAAGGCGGCCAACGAGCTGAAAACTATGACGAGTCCCGGATTATCCAACACCTTGAGGGGAGTGAAATACTGATTGAGGCAGAACTTCAAATTGGCAGGGGAGAGTGCACGATCTGGACTTGCGATCTCACCCATGGCTATATTTCCATCAATGCAGACTACCGTAGTTGAGCAGAGGTTGCGGGTAGTGGTTGGCCTGCTGGTCAATCAGGACCGCAAGCTGTTTGTCCAGCAACGGCGCTCCGGGACACCCTGTGCAGGTCAATGGGAGTTTCCGGGAGGCAAAGTCGAACAGGGAGAGAATGCGCATTCCGCATTGGTCCGGGAGCTCGAGGAAGAACTCGGTATTCAAGTCGAGAATGCTGTGAAGCTGGCGACGATCCAGCATGACTATGAGCATGCCCGAGTTGAACTTGAGGTGTTTTTGGTTGACTCGTATTTTGGTATTGCCATGGGAAAGGAGGGGCAGAATTTCGCATGGCTCGACAGCGAAACGGTCCGCGAGATGAATGTGCTTGAAGCCGTGTACATGATTCTCGATCACCCTAAGGTCGAGCGGATGGCTCAGCTATCAAAAAGTGATGAATAGAGTGCGTGAAGTTTTTCGACCTGTCTGGCAAGATCATCAAGGGTACCATCGTTTTTCAGGACATCATCGGCATATTGAATGCGTTCCCGGTCCGTTAACTGGGCAGCCATGACCTTTTGAACATCCTGTTGCGTCAGATTCCGGGTGCCGGTGAGGCGCCCGATTTTCGCTTCAGGGTCAGACGTTACTACCAAAACCCGATCCACGGTTTGCCACTGACCGGTTTCAATCAACAACGGAATTTCCAGAATGCAGTAGCCACCCTTGAATGCAGAAACTGCTTCCGACATGGTTTTCCGGATTGGCGGATGCAGGATTGATTCAAGGATTTTAAGTCGTTCCGGGTTATTGAATACAATCTTTGCCAGTCCCGTGCGGTCAAGAGAGCCATCGCTATTCTGGATATCGGTTCCAAAAGTATCCACGATTTGCTGGAGCAGTGGGCTATCCGGTGTAACGAGATCTCTGGAAATTTGGTCGGCACTCAGTACCGGTACTCCCAGATTCCTGAATATATCGGAAACGGTCGATTTGCCGCTTCCAATCCCACCGGTCAGGCCGATGGCATGAGTCTTTTTCGTCTCCTTCATGTTTGATCCGTCAACTCTCAAGTAGGACATATGAATTTGCCTTGCACAGGTCGAGAATGAACGGATGTTGTCTTACCATCGGCAAAAGTTTCGGAATAATGAGCAGGATAACACTGCATTCCCATTATGAGCCATAAACACGGAGAAAGCACAATAGCTCAGATCAAGGTATCTACGATCACCTCAAGGATGATTTCAGCGCCCAAGATCAGCTTGGTCTCATCATCATTCAACTTTTGTACTCTGGGAATAAATATGCAACGATTTCCTTGATCACTTTCTCTAGGCACGACAGGCGTTCGCGGAATTCTTCGTCTGACATTTGTGCAAAATATCGGGCTACCGGCCCCTTGCCCTCTTGTCGGAACTGTAAGCGCACATAGATTCCCCAGTCTTCATGCAGATTCTTATGAAGATCAGTATCCCCATTCACTATCCGACCAAGCAATTCCCCTAATCTCAAAATAGAAATGGTGAAAAAGCAGTAAAAAAGGAAAAAAACCTTGCCAAATCATGGTTTTAATGGTACAATGAAGTTTTTGAAGCGTTTCCCCATTGGGTGAACAGATCACCAGCCACTGAAACGGCAAGGCCCATGAAGATTCTACCCCGAGTTGCGTCCAGACAGAACTTGTGGCTAATAGGCAGCTCGCGACGCCGACGGCAAGACGCCGTTTGTGGCTGCCGTGCAGACCTCCCGGGAAGGCTGGCCGCAACGCGTCAAGTTCAGCGTGGTCAAGTGGTTTCGCAGCCCGGAGATGACCCGGTGGGCGAAACGGCACCTCGGCGGTTACTCCCATGTGGTTTCTGATGGCCTGAAATGCTTCGAAGCGGTTGCACAATCCGGATGCACCCATGAGGCGGTGATCACTGGAGGCGGGTGCGCAACGGTCGAAAAGCCCGGGTTTTACTGGGTGAATACGATACTGGGCAACCTGAAGACCGCGCTCCGCAGTTCCTGCCACTCTTTCAAGCCGAAATATGCCCAGTGCTGCCTGGCGGAATTCGAGTACCGCTTCAATCGCCGGTCCAGTCTGCCGGACCTGATTCCGAGACTTGCCCATGCTGCCCTGAGGATGCCGTCCTTGCCTGAAAGACTCTTGAAACACGGCTTATGTTAGATGGTAATTAGGCAACTCTTTATATCCCGTTGTAGATTGAGGAGCTTGTAGTAACTTTCGACATGGGCGCCTCTTTCCTCACGGAAAGCGTTCCATTTGGCAAATTCAGCAACGGGATACTGTACCTCCGACTGCCAGCAATATGATCCAGATAACGTTTCCAATCGATTTATGCCCCCGGCTATGACTGCGTGATGCCAAGACCTCTGAGCCAGGCATCAACCTGCCCGAAGGCATCCTGCTGCCACTGGTCTCCCGTGCGATCACCAAGCAGATGAGATCCCTCGACAAATTTTCTAACGCTCATCGGCCCGAAATCGTCGACACTCCGAAACTTGTCGGAGATAGAGCGATATCCCTGGAGGGCCGATTCAACGTCAAGGAGTGGTCGGGTTGCTTCGATGAGGGTGTCGATACCATCCGGGAAGTTCCTAACAGAATAGTAGATGTCGTAGGCATCCTTGAGTTTTAGGCGTTTGGCGATGGCGTAACCCTTCATGGCTAGAAGGGCCGGGATTGATGCCACGGCAATGCTGACGCAGTTGCGACCACCGTCGGGCATGTGGCCCTCAATAGCTACCATATGATAGAACCTGGTTGCCAGATCGACACCGTCCGCACGCTGGACGGCAAACTCACTGATAAGCGGAGGTATGTTCTTCGTAATCTCTGCATCGCGTGGCATTAGGAAATCGACGATAATGTCGATATCGGGTCCATCGTCGACGGAGGGAACAGTGCGCACAAGTTGGAAACGTCGCAAATTGTCTCGTTGAAGGTAGCCTTGTTTTTGAAGGGCTTGGACAAGGCGGGTGTATTCGCCGTCCCCCAAGGCAACTGGGTCTAAGCCAAGGTCCACATCCGCAGTGCCGACGTGTTGCATTTCGGCATCGCCCAGCAGCAACCAGGGAACGGCACCGCCGATGACCGCAAACTTGCCTCTGAAGCTGCCGAGAATCTGGCCAATCTCGATGAGTACCGACTTGACTGCTTCTGTCGTTCGATCATCGTACTGGCTGGCGACCTGGGAATCTTTCACAGCCATGGAAAGTACCTTGCAGCCAAGTGGTCGGCAGTCTCACGATCCCGATCATTGCCGTTCCACAGATCAAGGTAGGTGACAACCGGATTAGCACAGAAGATGCCTGGTGCTGGCTCAACGGCGTCTTTGAACAGAGTTTCGTCGCTGAGGATACGCAGGAACACGTTGCACCCCTGTGCGGCATGGGTCAGTTGAAGCGTCTCTTGCAGTATCCGTACTCCGGATTCGTCTGCATAGAAGCTCTGCGTACCGCCTCGGGTATATGGCGCAATCCACTCAGCAGCAGAACTTGACGCACAGATCGCACGCGGAAGTTGCGGTTCCGTATTTAAGCATTCCGACAGGCGATGGCGTAGCTGGTCTCCATGGAGAACCGTGTATCCGTTGACTTCATGGTCGAAAGGTTGACGGTAATTCTCGCGCCAGGACTTCAGTAGCGCACTGGGCTTGGTGAGGACCATTCCTTCCTTCCGTATTTCGACCCATTCCCGGTCAAGCAACGCTTTGCGGATTTTGCTCACGTGCCCGAGGCTGACGCTGGCGGCCTTGGCCAGGTCCATGACGAGCCATGCACGGGCCGGATCGTGCAAGAGAATCCGCAGGATTGCGCCCGCCTTCGGAGTGAACAGGGACTTCTGAGTGCGGATTTCAGATTTCGGTCTGTCCGCAGTAGATCGCTCGATATAGACGGAACCGAAGGCAAGATAGGCGTTACCGTAGAGGTCGAGGTAGGAGACATTGTGAGCCAGACAAATGGAGCGCGACTCTCGAGACAAGTAGGGGCTCACTAGCATCGGAATAAACTGCAGGGTGTCGTCCTGGTTTGCGGACCGATGCAAATGCGCAATGTAGCTCTCGATTTGGTAAACTGCGGAACGGGCAAAACGCGGTGCTCCATTGGTCCCGATCTCCATGATGAGAGCATAGTGGCATCCAGCGTGACATAGATCAATTCTGGTATGAATCTGGTTTGTCCGGTGGCTGGCGAGAGGCTGTTCGTGTTGAGTTCCGATAATCTGTATGTTCGGCACATGCTCAAGCAGGGCACACACTGCGTCCACTGCCACATCCTTCATCTTTTTTCTTTTTTGTTCGCTTTCACCATATGGTGAAAATAACATAATTAATGAAATTAATCAATGAAAATTTTGGCCAAATCATGAAAGAGCTCCCGTAAAACGGTGTTTTATTCGACTGATGCAAGCCCCAAGTGCCGGCAAAAGCACGATTGCGCCAATCATGTTCACGACAAACATGAACATTAAGATTACTCCCATATCTGCCTGGAACTGCAATGACGAGAAAAGCCAGGTGGCAACGGATACTGCTAGGGTAAGGCCTGTAAACATGACTCCAGACCCCACAGTTGCCAGCGTCTTCAGATAGGCTTCCGTGAAATCCAGTCCCTGTGCACCATAGTAGCGAATCCGGCTGAAAATATAGATTCCATAATCAACACCAATCCCGCAGCCCAGAGCGATTACGGGCAAGGTTGAAATCTTCAGTCCAATTTCGAGAATAGCCATTAACCCGTATGTAAGCAATGATGCAATCGCCAGTGGTATTACCACGCACATCGTCGAAGCCAGTGAACGAAACGTCAGTAGACAGATTACTATCACGGCCATGTAGACAAAACCAAGAAGCCTGAACTGGGAACTTTCAACCTCTTCGTTGGTAGCCGCCATAACACCGATATTGCCTGCGGCAAGTCTGAATGTGATTGGAGATACGGCATTTTCGAGATCAAACTGGTCAACGGCTTCAACAATTCGCTCTATCGTATCAGCGGTATGGTCGGTAGTGTAGATGTGAACTGCCATTACGCTGCAATCGGCGTTCAGCAAACCACTTGAGGTTGGAACAGGAGCAACGGATTGCACAAGTCGATAATGGTTGCGAGGCAGGGTACGCCATTTTGGATCGCCTTCGCTCCATGCAGCGC
>VXPI01000034.1 GCA_009839585.1 Gammaproteobacteria bacterium | reverse complement strand
GATTATTGCCCGGTCGATTTTGCGCCCACTCGAATCAACACGGTAATTCATCTTTCATCTTGATCGGGAACGGCTGCTTCGTTTTCTGAACCCGAAGTCGATTGCGGTTGTTGGGGGCAGGGAATCGGAACGGGTTCTCGAGCAGTGCGCAAAACTGTCTTATCAGGGCATCTTGTGGGCAGTCAATCCAAATCGGTCAGAGTTGGCAGGTATTTCCTGTGTCAAACACGTTAAGGAGTTGCCGAAGGTCCCCGATGCCGTGTTTCTAGGCATATCCGCGGATCAGTCTGTGGATTTTGTGGGTTTTCTGGAGGCAATGGGTGTTGGGGGTGTGGTATGTCTGGCATCGGGTTTCAAGGAAGTAGGTGAACTGGGTGAAGAGCGACAACAGAGGCTGGTTCAGGCAGCGGGGTCAATGCCAGTGCTGGGGCCCAATTGCTATGGATATATCAATGCACTAACGGGTGCTGTGCTGTTTCCGGACCAGCACGGCCTGTATCGGGTGAATCAGGGGGTTGCGATCATAACGGCCAGTGGAAATCTCGGCATCAACTTTACCCTGCAACAACGTAACCTGCCGATAGCATGGTTGATTACTGTCGGCAACCAGGCGGTAATGGGGATAGAGGATGCACTGGAAGCGGCCCTGGAATGTGAGAATATTCGGGCCATAGGGCTGCATATCGAAGGCCTGAGGGATGTGCCGCGATTTATCCGGATAGCGGGGCATGCTCGGGAAAGGAGCATTGTGATCATCGTACTCAAGTCCGGGAAATCGGAGATCGGTTCGAAAATCACGCAAAGCCATACGGCAGTCCTAGCGGGAGAGTCGCGCCTCTATTCGGAGCTCTTCCAGCGACTGGGGGTGGGTCAGGTTGATACAGCCGAAGAATTTCTGGAGGCCCTGAAGCTGGCTTATGTTCATGGGCCACTTGATGGTAATCGTCTGGTGTCAATGAGTTGTTCAGGAGGGGAGGCCTCATTACTTGCAGATTTGGTGATTGACCGAAACTTGCAGTTTCCTGCGTTCACGCCGGAGCATAAATTGCTGCTTGGAGAAACCCTCAACAGTTATGTCTCCCTGTCCAATCCGCTCGACTACCATACGTTTATCTGGGGAGATTATGATCGTACCCACCGCATGTTCTCGGCCATGATGGAAGGAGATTTTGACCTGTTTATCCTGGTGATCGATTTTCCGGATCCGGAGTGCTGTGATGATTCAGACTGGATAGGGACCGTGCAGGCCTACGTCAAGGCCTGTCAGGAACATCAGGTCAAGGGGGTTGTTGTCAGCAGTATTTCGGAGAACATGACACGCGAGACTGGCAAGTACCTGATTGATAACCGGGTTGTACCATTACAGGGTATGAGTCAGGCGCTGGCGGCTATTGAATCGCTCAGCCAGGTGGGGATGAGATGGAAATGTCCAGTACCGCCACCTCGAATATCATTCTTCGGTTCGTTGGCGAGTGCAGAGGGCATGGAAAGTCTGGATGAGCATACATCCAAGCAGTTGCTGGAAAAATGGCAGATATCCGTGCCTCCTGGGGAGCGGGTGCATAGTGTCTCGGATGCACTCGAAACAACCGGCAAAATCGGACTTCCGGTTGTTATCAAGGCATTGGACTCAAATCTTGAGCACAAGTCCGAGGCAGGTGCTGTTATGATCGGGTTGAGGAAAATGGAACAAGTCAGGGCTGGGGTTCAACGCATGCTTGGGAAATGGCAAAGTGTGCGTGTCGAGAAGATGGTGGATGACCATGTCGTTGAACTGATGGTGAGCATCAGCCATGATTCCCAGTTTGGTCATTTTCTGATGATTGGTGCGGGGGGCACGCTGGTCGAGATGATCAATGACAATCAGCTGTTAATGCTACCGGTTGATGACGAGCAGATTCTTGGAGCGTTGCGTGCCCTGAAAATCTGGCCACTTCTTACTGGATATCGAGGACGCAGGCATGCAGATGTAGAGGAACTGGTCAATACCATAAAGCAGGTAGCAGGCGTGATGAGTAAATTTGGGCAGAATATTCATGAAATCGAGATCAATCCGTTGATCGTAGGTGAATCGGGAGCAGTTGCTGTCGATGCCCTGATCCGGGTCAATAAAAATGGGTGGAAACCATGGACAACAGAAAACCAGTAAAAGCCACGGTCAATGGCCGAATTCTCGAGGTGGTTCTGGATCGGCCCCAAGCCAACGCGATCGATCAGGCGACTAGTCAGGAGCTGGGCCGCGTGTTTGCAGATTTCAGGGACGACCCTGACTTGAATGTGGCTATTCTCACCGGAGGAGGAAACCGGTTTTTTTGTGCGGGATGGGATCTTAATGCAGCTGCAGATGGGGAAAGTGCAACTACCGATTTTGGGGTTGGCGGATTTGGCGGGCTTCAGGATCTTCCTGATTTCAACAAGCCGGTGATTGCCGCAGTCAATGGGATTGCCTGTGGCGGTGGCTTTGAGCTGATGATCTGTGCCGACATTATTGTTGTCTCGGAGTCTGCCACCTTTGCATTGCCGGAGATCAACGCCGGGACCCTGGCCGACGCAGCAACGATAAAGCTTCCCAAAACGATTCCGCATCACATTGCGATGGAGATGCTCTTTACCGGTCGTTGGATTGATGCCGAAGAAGCGGCGAAATGGGGGCTGGTAAATGAGGTTGTCAATCTTGATCAGTTGCTGCCGCGTGCCCGGGAAATCGCACATTTGCTGGCTGAAGGACCGCCTCTGGTATTTGCCGCGATCAAGGAGGTGGTGCGCAAGACGCAGAACATGGATTTTCAGCAGGCACTTGACTTGGTCAATTCACAATCGCTGCCTGCTGTCAAAACACTATACAACAGTGAAGATATGCTGGAAGGCGCGAAAGCCTTTTCCGAGAAACGCAAACCGGTCTGGAAGGGTCGTTGAATATGCACATTGGAATACATGATGAATTTGTCTGAGCAAAAGATAATCGCCCGTCAGCATGGTGCGATGGAATTCACGAACCCTCCCGTTGATCTTGACTCGGTAAGACGTTATCGACTTGAGCGCATTCATGAACAACTGGGAAAGCGTGATTATGCGGGTATTTTGCTGTTTGACCAGATCAATTGCCGATATGCATCAGATGCGACAAACATGCAGATATGGTGCTCGCACTATGAAACCCGATGTGTATTTATTGCAACCGATGGTCCACTGATTCTGTTTGACTATGGAGACTATCCTCACCTTGCTGAAGGTATTCCGACGATTGACGAGTATCGGGTGCATTCGTCTTTTTACTATTTTGCGGCAGGCGGTCGAACTACCGAAAAAGCGGAGCAGTTCGCAGATACGATTGCGGATTTGGTGACCACATATGGAAGTGGAAATCGCCGTCTTGCCATAGATCGACTTTCCCATGTGGGCTGTGAGCCATTGTTGAGAAGAAATCTCTCGATTCATGATGGCCTCGAAGTCATGGAACTTGCACGGGCCATTAAGTCCGATCAGGAATTGGTGTTAATGCAGGAGGCAATCAATGTATGTGAGCAGGGTATACGTTCAATGCGGGAGTCGCTCGAGCCCGGTATCACCGAGAATGCGCTGTGGTCAAAGCTACATGAGACCAACATATCGTTGGGTGGGGAGTGGATTGAAACCCGTCTGTTGTCATCCGGCCCCCGCACCTTTCCGTGGTTTCGGGAAAGTTCAATGCGTGTGATAGAATTGGGAGACATGGTCAGTTTTGATACGGATCTAATTGGTCCCTACGGCTATTGTGCGGATATGTCGCGGAGCTGGGTGTGTGGAGACAAGCCGAGCGATGAGCAAAGACGGATATATGCATATGCATACCAGCAAATTCAGCACAACGTTGCGATGCTAAAGCCGGGCATGACCTTTGCAGAGGCTTCCAGGGCAGCTTGGGTTATCCCTCAGGAGTTCGCGAGCAACAAATACAGTTCATTGATTCATGGTATCGGACTAGCGGATGAATATCCAGGAATAAAGCACATGGACAATCTCGTAACACATGGCTATGAGGGAACAATCGAGGAAAATATGACCCTGTGTGTCGAATCCTATATCGGGTCTGAGCGCAGCGGCGAAGGGGTCAAGCTTGAAGAGCAGGTGGTGATCACGCGTGACGGAGCCAGGTTGATGACTCGTTACCCGTTTGAAATGGAGTGGTTGTGATTCAGAAACATCGACCATGAACGTTGAGATCAGGCGGGCCGTACTGTCCGATCCGCAAATCCTGCGCCTGATGGCCAAGCTGGACAATTATCAATCAGGGTTGTATCCAGCCGAATCGAACCATCTCGATTCCCCCCACGACCTCCGGCAGGCCGATGCCTTCCTGGTTGGAGCATTCATCGGTGATGATGCAGTCGGGATCGGTGCGGTTAAGCTATCACGTCCCATGCGTTATGGTGAAATTAAGAGGGTCTATGTTGAGGAAAGCAGTCGCAGACTCGGTATATCAAGACAAATTATGCGAGCACTGGAGGAATATGCCAGACATCAAGGATGTCACAGTCTTGTTCTTGAAACGGGCATATGCCAAAAATCAGCGATCAAATTGTACGAGTGCCTCGGCTATCACTACCGGACAGCTTTTGGCGACTATCCTCCGGATGATCCGCATTCCGTTTACATGGAAAAAAACCTGGTTGTGCCAGTAAGGGAACTGCCGGAAAAATAGCATGCCCAAAGTGCGGTATCGGGTGCAAGTAAACCAGTGAATCATAGTGTCGATCAAGAAGGTTTTGACTATGTGGTAATCGGCGCAGGTTCGGCGGGCTGCGTTCTGGCAAGTCGCCTTAGTGAAGATCCTGAAACCCGGGTCTTATTGCTTGAATATGGTGGGTCGGATCGCAGTATATTCATACAAATGCCTACTGCACTTTCGATTCCAATGAACACGGAACGTTTTGCGTGGCAGTTTCATTCTGAACCAGAACCGGGTCTGGACAACCGCCGTATGCACTGTCCGCGCGGCAAGGTATTGGGGGGATCTTCTTCAATCAACGGCATGGTGTATGTGCGAGGACATGCCCATGATTTTGACGAGTGGGCAGATGCCGGGGCGAAAGGCTGGGATTATCGGCATTGTCTGCCGTACTTCAGGAAAGCGGATGACTGGAAGTACGGGGCAGATGATTATCGAAGTCAGGGTGGACCGCTTGCCGTTAACAATGGCAATGAAATGGCAAATCCGCTCTACAAGGCGTTCATTGAAGCTGGTGTGCAGGCCGGCTATGGAAAGACTGAAGACTACAATGGATATCGCCAGGAGGGGTTTGGGCCGATGCACATGACGGTCAAGGCCGGTGTCCGGTGGTCCTCCGCCAATGCCTACCTCAAACCGGCACTCAACAGAACCAACCTCGAAGTGATAACGGGTGCATTGACGCAGAGGATTCGCTTGCAGGATAAACGTGCAACAGGAGTCGAATACCGGGTGGGATCCCAGGATCAATTCGTGCCGGTCAGGCAGGAGGTGATTGTCTGTGCTGGGTCGATCGGTTCACCGCAAATCCTTCAGCTGTCAGGCATTGGCCCGGGTCAAGTCCTACAGGACGCAGGTATTGAAGTCCTGCATGATTTGCCGGGTGTCGGCAAGAATCTTCAGGATCATCTGGAATTCTATTTTCAGTTTCGTTGCCAACGCCAGGTTACCTTGAATTCAAGGCTTGATTTCTGGAACAAGTTCAAAATCGGGTTGCAATGGAAACTCTTCAAGACCGGTCTGGGTGCGACCAATCATTTTGAGTCTTGTGCATTCATTCGATCAGGCCCGGAAATCAAGTGGCCCGATATCCAGTATCATTTCTTGCCGGGCGCGATGAGGTATGAC